>SCTM01000343.1 GCA_004297485.1 Rhodospirillaceae bacterium | reverse complement strand
CCACGATGAGCGCCTGTCCAAGCGCGGTGAGCCAAGCCGGCGCTCCCGTGGCCACGGCAAGCGCCACGTTGGCGGCCGTCGCGGGGAGCGCTCCGGGAAGAACCGAATGGATGACGTTGCTCACCGCTTCGCGCATCATCGGCGTTTCCTTCTCTTGCGCAGGATCGACTGTGCCCGCATGCCCACTGTGCAGCGTCCGCCACGCCACTTCCCACGCGGGCAACAGACGACGATCCGGGTGGCACCCCTCTTGACGGTGCGGAATGACCCCTTGGCACACCCCCTCTTCGCGAGGACTCGGCGCCGAATGAAGTTCTCCGTCACCTCGCGCGGCATGGGTCAGCTCTCCAAGGGCTTGAGCCAGAATCCGAGAATCCCGCCCGCGATCGTCCACCCTGCGGACTTCCCGAAGAGGTGGCCAGCTACGGCGCCGGCCGCGGTCGAGAGGACCGGCAGCTTTCCGGTCCCCGCAGCGGCTGGGGCGCCGGCCGCGTCGAAGGAAGTGCCGGGGGGATAGACCTGGCCGTCAGGAGAGATCGGCTCCCCACTCGGGCCGACCGACCACCCCGGGGGAACGGAAGGAACGGAGGCCATCGAGATCGTCTCCGCGTCGAAGGGGGAGGGGATGAGGGAACTTCGCCAGGGCTGGTACATGGGTCATCTCCGGGGTCATCTTCGGATGCAGCGATCCGCGAATTCGTGGGTGGCCTTCTCGACGGTACGTTCCGCGCGGTCCCCTCCGCGCCCTCCGCGCTCTTCCGACTCCTCGTGGGCGCGGCCTTCCTCGAGTGCGCCTCGCGCGATGAGGAGCTGATCGAGCGCCCCTCCACAGTGCCCAGAGAGGAGCGCCTTCCGCGCCTCTGCGGCATGGTGGCTCGCGTCCATGAAGGCGTGCGCGGCCTTCTCGCGGTGGGTCGCGGCGGGGGATCCGAACCGGCGGTGGGACTTCGAGCGCTTCGCCTTGCCCGATCTCGCCTTCATTTCGGCCCCCTGGAGAGCCAGCGCGTGACCGCCCACACCGTGAGGCCCGCGCCGACCGACACTGCGAAGAGGGATCGGAGCGTCCCGGGGGGCATGGGGCCCGGATACGGGAGCTCCGGAGCGCTCGTCGCGGCTAGCGACCCCTCATCGAGCTGGCCAAGGGCGGGCCGGCCGAAGGTGGCAACGGGGCCGGTCGAGCAGCACCCTAACCGATTCTGGTAGAAGGCCATCTCTTTCACCTCACGCCGAGGATGCGCGCCGCAAGCCGCCCGAGACGTTCACAGCGCGGGCAAACCGGAACCGCGACGGGCCCGACGATGGCGACGAGGGCCGCCCCAGCAGCGCCGCAGGTCATGCAGGAGAGGGCGGGGGGTGCCACGTCAGCGGCCCTTACCGGCTCGGCCTGTGGAACAGCATGAACGGCGGATGGGGGCGCTGGGTGAGATGTCGGGTCCCGCTGCTCTCCCGCTTCCCCCGAAAGCTCCCGGAACTCCACGTCGATCACTTCCCCCGAATCCTCGGGCGATCTCGGCGAGCGCGTCGAGGAGCGAGGGGTCTTTCCGCTCTTCGGCTTCGACGAAGGACTCGCCGAAGGCGTTCCTTCGCCCGAGAATCTCACTCCAGACGTGTCCTCTACCCATCGCATCGGCCCTCCTAGCTCTTCTTCGTGGCCATCATCATGATGATCCCGAGGACGGCGATCCCTCCAAGGAGGAGGATCTTCGAGTCGATCGAGCCCGCCACCGATCCCGCGGGCACGCCGGCCCTCGAATAGGCTGGCGTTTGGGAGACCGCCGGGTGCTGGCCCCAGACACTCGTTGCGACCTGCCCCGCGACGCCGATGGCGGTCGATGCAACGTCGGCCCACACGCCGCCCGTGTCCTCATCCGAACTCGAAGGGGCGGGGGTCGAGTAGGCGGCGGGGGTCGAGTAGGTCGAGTAACTCGGGGTCGAGATCGAAAGCTGACCCGCGCCAAGCGACATCGAGTCGTAGGCTCCGAACCCCAGCGTTCTCATCAGCTTGTTTGCCATTAGTGTATCTCCTTATCCGTATGATCTCACGCGCGCCGATGCCCGAAGAGGCCCCCCACGGCCACGGCGAGGTAGAGGGCACCTCCGGCCCACACCCACCAAGGCATCCCGCCAAGGACGCCCCCGGCCACCGTACTTGCAGCCCGCCCAGCCCAGTCAGTGATCGTCCCCGGCGCCTCGAGAACCGCCTGCCCGATCACGCGGCCGGCGGAGGTTGAGCGCGCGAGGTCTAGGAGATCCGAGATGTCCGTCTCCCGCTGGATCGCCTGGAGAATCTCGACGATCTTGGCATCCGAAGTTGATGGATCGTTCACCGTCGCGGAGAACGAATCGTGGTTCGTCTGGAGCTGCGCGGCATAGCGGCAGATCGAATCGGTCGCGGTCGAATCCGCGGCCCACTCCACACCGCGCTGAAACCACCCGCGGCCGTCGCATTGGGCCTGCGCCTCGTCCGCGGCGCTCTGGAGACGGGCGAGGGCGCGGTTAGCGATCGTCACAAGATCCGAGGATCCAGCGAACCCCGAGAAATGTCGCCCGGTCATCGCCTCCACACCACCGCCAAAGCCCGCGAAGCCCCCCGGGATCGCGGCGTGTCCCACCGTTGTGACGATGCCCTCCACAAGTCACCTCCGCGAACGCAATCCCAGCATGACGATCGCGAGCCCCCCGAGGAGGATCCACGGGATCGAGATCCCTGCCCGCGCGGTCGGAGCGGGACCATGGATTCCTGATTCGACGGCACCACCCCCCGTCGTGGGGCCCGAGTCGTAGCGCGCGGGCGTATCCAACGAGAGATCCGGCACGAGCGAGAGGTCCGACTGGTAGAAAGGCATTCGTTCACTCCTTCAGTCACGCGAGATCCAAGCGACGGCGAACCCAATCGCGAGCCAGGCCCACCATGGGAGCCCCGTGCGAACGGGTGTTGGCGCCAGCACCGTCGACGATCCCCCCTCGCCAGGGAGGACCGACACATTCATGTTCACACCAGGCGAACTTCCGGGAAGGAAGATCGGCCCCCCGCCGGGCCCCCCGGGGATCGCGTCTGGGGGGAAGATGTCGGTGCAGGATGCGCCGAAACATCCGAAGGATCTTGGAACGTAGAGGGCCATAGGGCGTGATCCTTTGAATCGGTACTAGATGATCCCGTATCTGACAATGTCCACGTAAGCGCCAGTGAGCGCTACGTTGCCGCTCTCGTTCAGGAAGCAGAAGGTCGCGTTATCCCCGGCGAGGGTCACGCCCGGCGAGTGGTTCCCGTAGCCGAGGGGGGCGGACGGGGAGAGGGCGCCGCCGGGGACTGGGTAGGAGAATCCAGCGGTCGGATAGTACGCGTAGGCCCCGACGATCGCGGGGAAGAGGACCGGAATCGTTTCCGCCTCGCCGGAGAGGGCGGGGGGATCCGCCTGGTTTTCGTCGAAGGGGGTCGAGTTCTTGACGATCATCAGCACGAGCGCATCGGCCGCGAGCGTGGTCAGGCGGAGCTTGAGCTCGGTCCGGGTTGGGGTCGCCGCGATGACCGCCTGTCCTCCCTGAGGGAATGGCGCGGTGGGGGTCACGGAGTTGTAACGCTGGGCGTTCTTCCACGGGAATCCGATCGGGAGTCCGTACCGGAACGTCGGCGCGGCCCCATTCGCCTGAATGATCATCCGGAGCCGCTGGATCACGACCTCTGCGCCAGGCGCCCACCATTCCGCCGCATCGGGCGTCTTCATGATGACGAGCTGCGCCTTACCGCCCCCGAGCCACCCGTAGGGAAGCCCGCACGTGAACCCAGAGAAGGGGGCGCAGCCGTGGGGGTAGACGATCTGCCCGGGGACCAGCACCATCGTCTGGGAGTCGGGGACCCCGGCGCTCGACTTGAACTTCACGGCGACTGGACACTGCGAGTCGGGATGGAGGCCCACGCCGAACCCAGCGATCGGGACTTCCGTGGGGATCACGATATCGGAGTTGGGGGCCTGGACCGCGATGGCCTGGCCAAGGGCGGTCGAGTCGAAGTAGGACTGCCATGGGAAGTCGAACGTCTTGATCTGGACGTTCCCCGCCGCTTCTTGGATCGCGGTCTTGACGAGCTGACTCACAGACATGGCATCCCCTGATCTTAGTCAGTAGGTCTTGATCGCGTCTCGAAGGGTGATCCGCCGGGTGCCGATCATCCCCAGGGCGGTCCGCATCTGGA
>SCTM01000174.1 GCA_004297485.1 Rhodospirillaceae bacterium | reverse complement strand
GTCGAAAGCGTACGATGAACGAGTCCTCCGCGACGTTCTCGCGCGCCGACACGGTTGGCAAGGCCGCGCTTACCGACGCGAACTCGCCCACCCATGTGCGCACCCAATCGATCACATGCGATCCCGCCGCACCGAGCCAGCCGCCGCCGGATGCCAAGTCAAACCACCAGGCTGGCATATCGGCATCAAGACTGGCGACATGTGGAATGAACTGCGTGAATGCGACAAACCTGGGCTTACCAATACGCCCATCGGCGACGACGCGGGCGGCTGTGGCGCGTTCAGGCGCCCATCGGAATTCGTGACCAATCATGTGCACGACACCCGCGCGCTCGGCGGCCGTATGCATCGCGCGCGCCTCGCGGGCATTCATGGCGAAAGGTTTCTCGCACAAGACGTGACACCCCCGCGAAAGCGCAGCCAGAGTGAGTGGGGCGTGTGCATGCGGCGGCGCCGCCACGGTTACCGCCACGGCGCCGGTTCGCTTGATCGCGTCGTCAAGGTCCGTGAACGCCTGCGGCACGTTGTTGGCTACGGCACGCGCGGCGGTACGTTCGGCGTTGGTGCCAACGAGCCCGACCACCTTGAAGCCAGCCCCGCGCAGCGCGGGAATCTGGATGCGGCAACCGAATCCCGTGCCGACGACCAATACAGGGAGCGCGGAGGCATTCTTCTCGGTCATCGTCCGTCTTTCATCAGAGAGGAAATGTGTGGCCCGGGCACGGGCGTCCATTGCAACGGAACATCAAATGTCACTGGTGACTCTCGCAGCGCGTACGGCGGGCATCACCTCGCGCACGAACAGGCTGCGGTCGCTATTCCCGGGCTCCGGGTAAAACCCGGGGCCAACGATCACAAAGCGTGTGATGCCGAGCGCGCTGAGTTGAAGCAGGCGCTCGACGCAGTGATCCGGCGATCCGACGATCGCAAAGCGTTGCACGAAATCCCAGGACAGAGTCGCACCCTTGATCTTGTCATGAGAGAGGGCGACGCCATGCTTGGTCATATCATAGCCTTTTCGGACCGCCGCGAAATTCTCGGCGTCGCTGTCATTCTTGGGTCCGGCGGCATCCCCTTGGATCACCTGGAATCGCGCGAGCGGCGCCACCATGCTGGTTGCCACCTCGCGCATGGCTTCGCGGTCCGGGTGGCACACGACAATGATCTGTACGCCATAACTGATGCCGTCGTCGTTCAGTCCTTGTCTCCGTCGTGCCGCGCGCCCCAGGTCAAGGGCCCAGCCGACTCGCTCAGGAATTGCACCTACGCTGAAGGTCACCCGTTCGGCGATCGGTGCCGACATCTCGATCACCCTGGGGCCGGTGGCGGCAACATCCAGGGGCACTTTCGGCATGTCTTCAGGAAGCCACTGCAGGCGTGTGGCGGTTGGCCGGCTGCCGAGGGACATGGTGTCGACTGTCGGCGCGTCGGCAATTGAGTCGTGGGAGCCGAAGGCAACCTCGCCGCCTTTAAGCAGTGTTTGCAGGTCGCGCAACGCCCGGCCAAAGGATGCGAGGCTGGCGGGGGCATGTCCGAGATAGGCGAGCGCCGAATCGCCTCGACCGATGCCCAGAACCGCGCGGCCGCCGGAGATTGACTGCACCGTTGCCGCAGCGGCGGCAATCACCGCGGGATGACGGGTCAGCGGATTGGTCACACCGGTCGATAGCTTGAGTCGCTCTGTTGCCGCGGCCCAGACGCCCATCCTCACGTAGGGATCGGCGCTTAGCGACTGGGAGTCCATGAACATCTGGCCGTCCCAGCCCTCGGCTTCGATGCGCCGCGCCTCTTCGATCGATGTTGTGCTTTCGGTTCCGCCGGCCCGCCAGAATTCGACCATCACGTTCTCTCCCTTCCCCGCATGGTCCGCGCCCTATTAGCGACGGATGGACTATACAAATCAATACTCTGTGTCAGGATAGCGTTGGGAGTTGGCATTTCCGGTGCCATGGCGCGCGAATCTGCGAGATGGGGACGGTCGCACGGGCGCATTTTCAATGAAGCGAAGTTCCGTTTCGATAAATTGAACGTGAAACGCGATTTGAGCTGATCGGGTTACATTCGGTGAGGTCGGCCATGACTGTCCTTCTCTATCCCGTTCAGAACCGAGAGGACGATCAACCGTCGCCGCCGGAGCCGTCGCTTGCCGCGTCCGGAGCAAGAGGCGGCAGCCAAATCCGGCGCTGGCTGATCTTCATCGTCTGCGAGCCGTTCTTTCAGTTCATTGCGCTTGGTCTGATGATCTGGCTGGGCTTGGCGTATATCGAGTCTCTGAACCAGCGGTATGTGATCCATGTGGGACCGGCGCAGCGCCAGCGCCTCGCAATCGCCTACCAGCAGCAGTTCGGCCAGCCGCCGACGGTCGAGCAACTTCGCCAACTGGTGGACCGCGACATCACAGATGAAATTTTTCTGCGCGAAGGGCTCGCCCTTAATCTGGACAAGGACGATGAGATCGTCCGGCGGCGGATCGCGCAGAAGTTCGAATTCCTTCAGACCGACCTGGCCGTCCCGCCGGAGCCCGACCCCGGTGTGCTCGCGCGTTGGTTCCAACGGAACCAACTTCGTTACATCACGCCGCCGCGGGTCGCCTTCACCCAGGTTTATTTCTCCGCCGATCGCGACGGTGATGATGCCGCCCAGGCACGCGCCAACAGGGTGTTGCTTCAATTGCTCAATCATCGCACACGGCGCGCTCCCGCCGCGGGCGACTCCTTTCCAGGCCCGACCGATATAGGGGCGCTCACGCCCGACGCCGCCGAGCGTCTGTTTGGAAAATCGGAGTTGTCGGAAAAGCTGTTTACGGCGCCGGTCGGACAGTGGTTCGGGCCCGTCCGATCCGGTTACGGCTGGCACCTTATCTGTCTGACGGAAAAGAAGCCGCCTGAACTGCCACGTCTTGACGACATCCGCAGCCGCGTTCTGGCCGACTATATGGAAGAGCAGCGGCAGGTCTTGAACGCGCAGGCTGTCGAGAAGCTCCGGGCAAAGTACAAAGTCGTCCATGACGGTGACGCCCCATGACCTGTCCGTGGACCAGGTTGCTAGGACTTCTTCTCGCGGTAGCAAGCCTTTTTGCCTGGCCTTCCCTTGTGTCCGCCCATGAAGTGCGCCCCGCGTTCCTCCAAATCACCGAGCTCTCCGATGGCCGCTATGACGTGCTGTGGAAGCAGCCAAGCCAAGCCACGATGGCCGTTCGTCTGATTCCGCACATCAGCGGCGGTCTGCTGGAGGGCCCGCCCAGTGCGATTGAGACGGCGCCGAACTTTCAGATCGAAATCTGGCGCCATGTCGATGGGGGCGCCGCGGGAATCGACGGCCGTACGCTTGAAATCGAAGGATTGCGGCAAACCATAACCGACGTTCTCGTCTCCGTCACGTTCGCCAACGGTGACCAGTTTCAGGAGAGTCTGCAGCCGCAGAATCCATTTCTTGTCCTGCATTTGAAAAAAAGCGGGCTTGCGGTCCCCGCCTATCTGATTCTGGGGGTTAAGCATATCCTGACTGGCGCCGACCATCTGAGCTTCGTGCTCGGCCTGCTTTTGCTTGTGCGCGATCGCATTATGCTATTGAAGACAATTACGGCGTTCACGCTGGCGCACAGCATCACCCTCGCGGCCGCCACGCTCCATCTGATCGCGGTGCGGCCGGCGTTGATCGAGGCGCTGGTGGCCCTCAGTATTTTATTCGTTGCGGTCGAGCTGGTGCACTTCTACCGCGGCCGGCAGGGGTTGACGGTTCGTTTTCCCTGGCTCATCGCCTTCACGTTCGGCCTGCTGCATGGGATGGCCTTTGCCGGCGCGCTGAAGGAGATCGGGCTGCCGGCGAATGCGATTCCGCTGTCTCTGCTGCTGTTCAATGTTGGTGTTGAGCTGGGGCAGATCTTATTTCTCGCGGTAATGCTAGGGATCGGCTGGTGCCTTGCGCGTCTTCCACGACCACTGCCGGCATGGACGAGGTGGGTCCCGCCCTACGCCATTGGAACATTCGCCGCAGTCTGGTTCATCGCGCGCATTCAAACCGCGATTACCTAACGATCGATCTATATACCACGCCAGTTTTTCGAGGGAGAAATGGACATGCGTAAATCGAAGATATCCGGCAAGGTCTCGCTTCTGGCCGCCGCAGCGTATTTTAGCGCGCTGACCGGCGGCGGCTTTGCCTTGGCAGCGGACCCGACCGCGACGGCTGTTGCGGCCATTCCGGCGAACCCGCTGCGCAATGCTTATTATGGCGATCTTCATCTCCACACCACCTATTCATTTGACGCCTATGTCCTGATGGGCACGAAGGCGGACCCCGAGACGGCCTATCGTTTTGGGAGGGGTGAGCCGGTCGAGTATCTGGGCCAAATGGTCCAACGTGGGGAGCCGCTCGACTTCCTTGCCGTAACCGACCATGCGGAAAACATGGGGGTCTTCAACCAACTTGAAGACCCCAACAGCGTCGTTTCGAAAAGCGAACTGGGCAAGGCGCTCAAAGACGCCACGAGCGGAGCTCACAATCCAAGGGATCTTGTTGAGGCGACGAAGCGGTTCTTCGCCTTGAGAGAGCAGAAGCTCCCACCGGAGCTCCAGGCGGTTTCCGCTTCCGCCTGGGACCGGGAAGTCAGCATGGCGAACCGCTACTATCAACCAGGCAAGTTCACGACATTCATCGGCTACGAATGGACGTCCATGCCCGGCGGCGCGAACCTGCACCGCAATGTGATCTTCAAGGGCGATGCGGCCCCGGCGCCTTTCACATCCATGGATTCATCCGATCCTGAAGACCTGTGGGCCTGGCTCGAGAAAATCAGGAAGCAAGGCTATGAGGCGATCGCCATTCCGCACAATGGTAACGCCAGCAACGGCCTGATGTATGACTGGACGACCCTTGATGGTCGGCCGATCGATCGGGCTTATGCGGAGCTGCGTCAGGCCAATGAGCCCTTAAGCGAGATGTCGCAGAACAAAGGTTCGTCGGAAACGCATCCGCTGCTCTCGCCCAATGACGAGTTCGCCAACTACGAGATTTTCGACCATCTGCTGGCGGCGACCGTGGCGCCGAGTAAGCCGCAGGGTTCTTATGTTCGCGACGCGTTGAGCCGAGGGCTGGTGTTACAGCGTATCATTGGGGTGAATCCGTATAAGTTCGGCGTCGAAGGTGGGTCGGATCTGCATGGGGCGCTGTCGGTCAGTTCCCAAGCGGATTACGCGGGCAATATGGCCGGCGCGAATCTGGGCGGCGGGCGTCCGACCAAGGAACAGGCGGCTGGCATTCTCGGCACCGCCGGCAACATGCCGGGCTCTCTCACGCCCATGATCACGACCGCCGGGAATCTCACCGGCGTCTGGGCCGAAAGCAACACGCGCGAATCCATCTATAACGCGCTTCGCCGCAAGGAGACATTCGCCACCACCGGCACAAAGTTGAAGGTCAGATTCTTCGGTGGTTGGAATCTCGACAAGACGCTTGTCAAACAAGGCGACTGGGTCAAGGCAGCCTACGACGTGGCCGTCCCCATGGGGGGCGATCTTCCGGCGAATACGAACCGTGCGACGGCACCGAGCTTCGCCGTATGGGCCGTGAAGGACCCCAATGCCGGCAATCTCGACCGCATTCAGGTCATCAAGGTCTGGGAAGAGAACAATCACCAGAAGGAGAAGATCTTCGATGTCGCCTGGTCCGGTCACCGCAAGCCCGATGCGAAGACCGGCAAGCTTCCGGCGGTCGGCACGACGGTTGACCTGCACACCGGCAAGTACACCAATACGATCGGCGCCGCGGAGTTGAAGACCGTCTGGACAGACCCGGAATTCGATCCGGAGCGCCTCGCGGCCTATTACCTCCGCGTTCTGGAAATTCCGACGCCGCGCTGGTCTACGTTGCTTGCGGTCCAGAACGGTCTGCCGATCCCGAAAGGATTCGACGCAACCGAGCAGCAACGGGCCTGGTCGTCGCCCATCTGGTATACGCCGAAATAGCCGTCGTCACGCCAGCGGTCACCGCCGCTCGGCATGACGTATTCGCACCGGCTACCAAAGCGGCCTTTGCTGGAGGAGGAGGCGGCGCTCGCGGACGTCGTGGTCGCGCTGCTCGGGCGTGACGATTCCCGTCTCCGGCGGCAGTGATTTGCGCACGTCGGCCAGAGCCACCTTGCGCACGCTGGGAATGGGCTGCTGATCGCAATAAGTCCAGCGTCCTTGTATCATGCCTTGCGGGTGGCCGGCGGTGTCCAGCCAGTTCGGTACGCCAGGGTCCTTGGCCGAGACGACCACGCGCAGCACACCATCCTTGTCCGGCTTGGACTGGGAGTCATTGAGGCTGCTGTGATTGTTGTACCAATCGGTGGTCTCGTAGATCTCGTTGGTCAGAATCGTCGATCTGTACCCGCACTTGGGCGGGACCTTCGCCTCGACAATCAACGCTTCGTCGTCGCCCAGGTCGTAGTCGCCCTCGTAGTAGAACTGGCCCGTCAGGCCGCCCGCCTGGGAGACGTCCAGTACCTTCAGTTTGTTGACGTAGCCCTCCTGCCGCAGCGCCTCGACATGGCCGACGAAGAGCGCGGCGATGGCCGATGTCGCCGCCGGGAGACGGCGCAGGCGTTGCTCAAGATCGGCCGCCGACGGCCGTGGACGGCTTGCCGGAATATCGACGCGTTCGATCGCAATTGTTGGGTCCCGCTCCTTGCTCCAATTGCCGCTCACCATGCGCAGCAGAAGCCTGTTGGCGGACGGATCGAGCTGCCACCAGTCGCCCTTGTAGCCGTCCGGGCGCATCGGGCTCACCAGCACGTCATAGCGCCCCTGCTTGTCCACGTGCAGGGTATTTAGGTCGTAATAGTTCTTCATTGCGCCGACTTGCGTGGACTTGGTGCCGCCCTCACCCAGCGTGGGACCGACCTGACCGATCGCTGCGATCCGGAGCGATCCGCGCAGACCGCGCAGACGGTAAGTGCCGCCAGGGGTTATGCGCGCCATGCGATAGACGGTATCCGCGTTTGGCTGGCCGACGTTCAGCGTCTGGCCGATGGTTGGCAGAAAGCTTGGATAGTTGCCGTCACCGCCGATTGCGTCGAGGGTTGAGGACGCGAGCGCTTCCAGCATCAGCCGGCCGACTTCCTGCTGCACTTGCGGATCGTTCTGCATCGACTCCGGCAACTTCGCCAACACGCGGTCCGGCAGATCGCGAAGACCGTTGACGAGATCTTCCCATCCGGCGACCGTCGGCTTGGCCGGTGCCGCGGGCGCGGATTGGGCATAAGCCGCCGGGGCACAGTAAGCGAGCGCGCCAACGGCCGGTACCAATACGTTCAAAAGATATTTTTTCATGACGACGATCTCCTCCCTCAAAAGCGGTAACACGCGGCTGGCGCGCCGCCAACAATCTCGCGGCTCGCGGTCCGATTCTAACATTCGCAACCTGCTTCGGCGCAATACCTTGCGAATGTCAGAATCATGGGACCACGAGCAAACCTGTGAATCTCGTGAAGCTATGGCCACTCTTTTCGAGCTGCCGGGATTCTCGGCGCTCTCGGATCGCAATTAAAACGCTATTCCCGGAGGCGTCACGCCGCCGCCTTGTAATCACTCTCGTGACGATCGCCGGCTCGACGGTGCCGGTGCAATGCCGCGCTCGCCAGCCGCGCGGCGCGCTTCGGCCTGCGACCTGACGCTCTCAGGCTGAGGGAAGTTGAAATCGCGGAGCATGCGGGCACAAAGAAGGACCTCCTCGCGCGTATAGTTCGAAAGCCGTTGAATCACCGTTTTCGAAAGCTCGTCGCGGATACGCTGAACGGCCTTCTCGCCAAGAGGAGTCAGGGCCAACTCGACCCGGCGCCGATCGCGTGTGCTCTTGCGGTAGGTGATGAGGCGCGCTTCGGTGAGGCGGATGATTTCCGCCGTGATGAGGCTGCGGCCGATGCGGAACACGTTTGTCAGATCCAGCGGAAAGACCAAGCCTGCCGTGATCAAGATCAGAATCCATGCCCCGCGCGGGCCCAGCGAATACTCCGCCGTGATGCCCTGGGTGGCGAACTTCAGTTGTCGCGATGAGAAGGACAGTCCCTCGGCAATAAAAGCGACCTCTTCCCAAGATAATTTGAGTTGATCGGCTTTAACCGCCTTTTTCATGCGTCGGCATCCTGTCCGCCCGGTGAGGGGCTGTTAGCCCGCGTTCTGCGTTCCGCAGACCGGGTTTTGCTAGATTCGAAATCCAATCGCTACCCCATGGACCGGCAATACCGGCTCCTTCACCGCGCCGACAAGCCTCCGGCACGATGTCAACCTCGCCGCCGTGGCAATGCTCGTTTCGATAGCGGGCTGAAGGCTGGTGATCGTGGCCCATGTCACGTTACGGCGTTTCACCAGGAGATAAAAGAGGATCGGCGTCACGTGGAAGGCGGCCTTGAACACCGCCGGACGATCCCGGAGGCCGGGGCTTGGCCGCACGCTTTAGTCCGGGCTGCAATCCGCTGCCGGGGGGAAGCCAGCCGTTTCGCAACGTGAAATGGGGGGTTGATCTTAGTTCATATTGCGAATTACTTAATCCGGCGGCGACATGGCGCTAGTGGAGCGGATTTGACATTCGCTACCCAGGTAACCGTGGGGCTGCGAAGCGAATGTCAAATCCAAATCTCCACTAGATTCACTACTTTTCTAGTGGTCCTTTGATTCTAACATTCGCAAGCCAGACCATCGAACCGGGATGCGAATGTTAGAATCGGACCACTAGCTCAGTCGTATGCATGTGAGCTAGCGTTCCGCTGTCGGCCCAAGGCACGGAATGCTAGCGTGATCTGTCTACTTTCCCTACCTGCGCTGGACGAGGCTGTGTGCGACTCTGGTCCTCGTGACGACGGCGACGGACTCAACATTCGGCTGTTGATCGCCAATTTGAAGTGCGCGCGTGTGTGTCACCAGTCCGAGAACACGTTCGGGTCAAACCATAAGAAACGCTCACGTCGGGTTACAAGAAGCCAGGGAGGCTTCGCCTATGCCTAAATCTATCGCGCTCGCATGGTTGTTGGCCTGTCTCGTTGCCATTGCCGGCGTGACCCCGTCCTGTGCGGTCACGGATCAGCCGTGGACGGACGTGCGTCTTAATCCTGATGAACGCGCCTCTCTTGTCATCAGTCAGATGACGCGCGCGGAGATGCTCACCCTCGTTCGCGGCTGGCTGGGGATTCCCTATCGCCCGGATGCCCCCGCCGAATTCCAGGGGAATAAGGATTTTCACGATCTGGTCGGATCGATCGGGTACGTGCCAGGCATACCACGGCTGGGCATCCCATCCCTGCAGGAGACTGACGCAAGTATCGGCGTCGTAAACCTCAAGGGGATGCTGCGACCCGGCGACGTGGCGACCGCGCTACCGTCCGGCCTTTCTCTCGCGGCGAGTTTCAATCCTCAGGTTGCTTATGACGGCGGCGCCATGATTGGCCAGGAAGCATGGCGCAAAGGACTCAATGTATTACTCGCGGGCGGCAATAATCTGGCACGCGATCCGCGCAATGGCCGCAATTTCGAATATCTGGGCGAGGACCCGCTGCTGGCGGGTACTTTGGCCGGACAATCCATTCGTGGCATTCAAGATCAACACGTCATTTCCACGACCAAGCATTACGTCCTCAACGACCAGGAGACCAATCGAAGTTGGGTCAATGCGCGAATCGATGAAGGCGCCTTGCGCGAGTCCGATTTGCTTGCCTTTGAACTCGCGATCGAAAGCGGCCATCCGGGCTCCGTCATGTGTTCGTACAATCTCATCAATGGCCAATACGCCTGCGAGAACGAGCACCTTCTAAACGGCGTTCTCAAGGGCGACTGGCGCTATCCGGGGTGGGTGATGTCAGATTGGGGCGCCGTCCACAGCGTCGGCGCTGCGACGGCCGGTCTCGACCAGGAATCCGCCGCCTCGGTGGATCAGCAAGTCTATTTCGGACAGCCACTTGAGGATGCGCTAAAAGCCGGGACCGTAGCTCCGTCGCGCCTCACCGATATGACGCATCGGATTCTCAGGTCCATGTTTGCGGTGGGCGTGATCGATC
>SCTM01000173.1 GCA_004297485.1 Rhodospirillaceae bacterium | reverse complement strand
GTTTCTGCGGAATATCCCCGCAACCGTTATCCCCAGTCTTTCCGTGCCGGTCTCGCTGGTGGGCACGTTCGGCGTCATGTATTTGGTCGGCTTCAGCCTCAACAACCTTTCCCTCATGGCGCTGACTATCGCCACCGGGTTCGTTGTCGATGACGCCATCGTCATGATCGAGAATATCGCCCGTTACGTGGAGGAGGGGGAGTCGCCGTTGGTGGCGACCCTCAAGGGCTCCAAGCAGATTGGATTCACGATCATTTCGCTGACGGTTTCCCTGGTCGCCGTGTTGATTCCGCTGCTGTTCATGGGCGACGTGGTCGGCCGCCTGTTCAGGGAATTCGCAATTACCCTGGCGATCACCATTCTGATTTCGGCCGTGGTTTCGCTGACGCTTGTGCCCATGATGTGTGCACGCCTGCTTAAGCGGCGCGATCCTGACAGCGAACCGGCCTGGAACCGGGCCGCAAGCGCCTGGTTCGATAAACTTGTATCGGCCTACGGCCGGGGTTTGGAATGGGTTCTGGAACGCCAGCCAGCGACCCTGTGGGTCGCGGTCGGAACGCTTGGATTGACCGCGCTTCTTTACATCGTGATCCCGAAAGGTTTCTTTCCGGAGCAGGATACCGGGCTGATACAAGGCATATCCGAAGCATCCCAGTCGATTTCCTACGGCGCCATGAGCGAGCGGCAACAGGCGCTGGCCGCCGCCGTTTTGCGCGATCGGGACGTCGAAAGCGTGTCATCGTTTATTGGCGTTGACGGCACCAATATCACCCTTAACAGCGGCCATATGCTGATCGGCTTAAAACCGCGAGCTCAACGATCGGCGAGCGCCGCGGAGATTATGCGTCGCTTGCAGCAGGAGATCGCGGGCGTCACGGGCATCTCCCTTTACATGAAGCCCGTTCAGGATCTGACGATCGATTCGACGGTCAGCCGCACCGAATATCAGTTTGTGTTGCAAGACGCTAACCCGGACGAGCTTGGGATGTGGGTTCCACGGCTCGTGGAGAAACTAAAACGTCTTCCGATGCTGGCCGATGTGGCGAGCAACGTTCAGAACGATGGTCTGGCCGCCTATGTGGAAGTTGATCGCGATACTGCCGCCCGTTTCGGAATCACGTTGGCAACGATCGACAACGCGCTTTACGACGCTTTTGGGCAGCGCATCATTTCGACCATTTTTACCCAGTCGAATGAATCCCGCGTGATTCTCGAAGCCGATCCCGCGCTTCACAATACCGTCCAGTCGCTCGGGGATATTTATCTGCCGTCGGCCGGCGGTGGCCAGGTCCCCTTGTCGGCGCTCGCCACGATTACCGAACGGCGCAGTCCGCTCGAGATCGACCATCTCGCGCAATTTCCCGCCGCCCTGATATCCTTCAATGTGGCTGAAGGCGCGTCTCTCGGCGAAGCGGTGAAGGCAATCACGCAGGCCGAGCAAGAGATTGGATTGCCCGCCAGCATGATTACCAGCTTTCAGGGTGCCGCGCTTGCGTTTCAGCGGGCGCTGAGTAATGAACTGCTGCTGATTCTCGCCGCGGTCGTCACGATGTATATCGTGCTCGGCGTGCTCTATGAAAGCTATGTCCATCCGGTGACGATCCTTTCGACATTGCCGTCCGCGGGGATCGGGGCGCTTCTTGCCTTGATACTTGCGGGAGATGACCTCGATATTATCGCGATCATCGGCATTGTTCTTCTGATCGGTATCGTCAAGAAGAATGCAATCATGATGATCGACTTTGCCCTTGATGCCGAACGTGCCGAGGGCAAGTCGCCACGTGATGCCATCTATCAAGCCTGCCTTCTGCGGTTCAGGCCGATCCTGATGACGACCATGGCCGCCATGCTTGGCGCATTGCCGCTGATGCTGGGAACCGGTCCCGGTTCCGAATTGCGTCATCCACTCGGCATCACCATCGTCGGCGGGCTTATTGTCAGTCAGATGCTGACGCTGTTTACGACGCCGGTGATTTATCTCGCGTTTGATCGCCTTGGCCGGCGACTGCGCGGTGAGGTGCCGTCTGCATCGAGACATGGCGGTACCGCCACGGAGGCGGGACGGTGAATATCTCAGCGCCTTTCATTCGGCGTCCCATCGCCACCACCCTGCTGACTGCCGGCGTCACGCTCGCCGGTGCGGTTGCATTCTTTCTCCTCCCCGTCGCGCCGCTACCGCAAGTGGACTCTCCGACGATCATGGTGAAAGCCACGTTGCCGGGGGCGAGCCCGGAGACCGTCGCGACGACCGTTGCCACACCGTTGGAGCGCCATCTCGGGACAATTGCCGACGTCACCGAAATGACGTCTAGCAGCTCGGTGGGGACGACTCAGATCACGCTTCAATTCGGACTTGATCGTCTGATCGATGGTGCGGCTCGTGATGTTCAGGCGGCGATCAACGCCGCCCGCGTGGACCTTCCGGCGGCATTGCGCAGCAATCCGACCTACAGAAAGGTCAATCCGGCCGAGCAGCCGATCCTGACCCTGGCGCTGACATCCGACACGCTGACTCCCGGTCAACTCTATGATTCCGCCGCCACCGTTCTGCAACAAAAACTGTCACAGATAAAGGGCGTCGGCGATGTCGGTATCAACGGCAGCGCGTTGCCGGCGGTCCGCGTCGAGCTCCAGCCGCGCGCGCTCTTTAAATACGGCGTCGGCCTCGAGGATGTTCGCGCCGCCTTGGCTGCGGCAAACGCCAATGCGCCAAAGGGCGCGATCGAGGAAAACGATCTGCGATTCCAGATCTATACAAATGATCAGGCGCGCCATGCCGACCAATACCGCGATCTGGTGATTGCCTATCGCAATGGCGGTGCCATCCGCCTCTCTGACGTTGGCGAGGTTCTCGATTCAGTCGAGAACGTGCGTAACCTTGGTCTCATCAACGGCAAGCCCGGCGTGGTTATACAAATCAGGCGTCAACCCGGGGCCAACATCATCGAGACGACAGATCATATTCGCGCTTTGCTGCCGCAATTAAAAGCTTCGATCCCCGCGGATATAGCCCTTACGGTGGCGACGGACCGCACGACGACAATTCGCGCATCGCTGCGGGAAATCGAGAAGACGTTGGTTATGTCCACGGCGCTCGTCGTTCTTGTCGTGTTTCTGTTTCTCCGCAACGGCAGGGCCGCGATCATTCCCAGCGTCGCCGTGCCGGTTTCCCTGATCGCGACGTTTGGCGTGATGTACTTGCTCCACTATAGCCTCGATAATCTTTCGCTAATGGCACTGACGATTGCGACGGGCTTTGTCGTTGATGACGCTATTGTCTTGCTCGAGAACATTTCACGGCATATCGAACGTGGCATGTCGCGCATGGAGGCGGCGTTTCAGGGCGCGCGGGAGGTCGGCTTCACCGTTCTGTCCATGAGCATTTCCCTGGTGGCGGTTTTCATACCCATCCTGCTCATGGGTGGCATTGTCGGGCGGCTATTCCGCGAGTTCGCGGTGACGTTATCGATCGCGGTTTTGGCGTCGCTCGTTGTGTCGTTGACCACGACGCCGATGATGTGCGCGCGACTGCTTGAAACGCATGAAACTCATGCCAGACGGAAAGTGCGCCTGCTCGAAATAGGCGAACATTGGTTCGATAATCTGGCGCGAGCCTACGAACGTTCGCTTGCCTGGGTGCTTGGCCATGGACGATTAACCATGCTCGTGCTCCTGGGCGCCGTCTGCCTCAATGTTTATCTCTATGTGGCAATTCCAAAGGGGCTGTTTCCTGACGAGGATAGCGGGCAACTCGTGGGTGGTCTCCAGGGCGACCAGAGCATTTCATTTCAATCCATGGGCCGCAAACTTACGCAATTCATGTCCATTATTCAGGCTGATCCGGCCGTGCAAACCGCGGTTGGCTTTATCGGCAACGGTCAAACCAACGGCGGATTTGTTTTCATGACCCTCAAGCCTCTCGCCGAGCGGCACATGACATCCGACCAGGTGGCTGCGCGTTTGCGTAGGAATCTACAGGTTCCAGGGGCGGTTGTTTTTCTGACCGTGCCGCGGGAGATTCGCGTGGGTGGCCGTCAAAGCAATGCCGCTTATCAATATACGCTTCAGGGCGATGATGTGGCCGAGCTGCGCACGTGGACGACGAAACTTACTGATGCTTTGCAAGCGACGCCGGAGTTGACTGACGTGAACTCGGATCAGCAAGTGAAGGGGTTGGAGACTGACCTAGTCGTCGATCGGGATACGGCCTCGCGGCTGGGACTGACGGCTTCTCAGATCGACAACACGCTCAATGATGCGTTTGGGCAGCGCTTGGTCTCAACCATCTACAATCCGCGCAACCAGTACCACGTTGTCATGGAAGTCGCGCCGGAGTACTGGCAGAGCCCCGATGCGCTGAATGATCTCTATGTCAGTACATCGGGTGGATCGGTGGGCGGTACCGCGGCGACCAATGCCATAGCCACCACTACATCGACATCGGTTGCGGCCAATGCCGTCGATCCCAATGATCCGTCGGCGGTAGCTGCGGCCGCTGTCGCAAACCAACAACTCAATCAACTCGCGGCTACGGGGCGGGGTGGAGCTTCCAGCGGTGCCGCCGTCAGTACCAGGGCCGAACGCATGATCCCGCTGTCGGCGGTCAGTCATTATGAGACGGGAGCTACACCCCTTGCCGTCAATCATCAGGGGCAATTCGTCGCGGGGACCGTCTCATTTAACACCGCCGAAGGCGTGTCGCTCGGCAAAGCCACGGATATCATCAATGCGACCATGAACCGTATCGGGGTGCCGGCTACGATTCAGGGCGGGTTTCAGGGGACCGCGCAGACTTTTCAACAATCGGCGAGTAGTGAGCCGCTGCTCATACTTGGGGCGTTGGTGGCGGTCTACATCGTGCTCGGCATGTTGTATGAAAGCTATATCCATCCGATCACCATTCTGTCGACCTTGCCGTCAGCCGGCGTGGGCGCGCTTTTGGCTTTGATGCTCGCGCGCATGGATTTCACGATTATTGCCCTCATCGGCGTGGTTCTGTTGATCGGCATCGTCAAGAAGAACGCGATCATGATGATCGACTTTGCCTTGCATGCGGAACGGCAAGATGGTTTGTCGCCGCGGGATGCGATCTATCGCGCATGCCTATTGCGCTTTCGTCCGATCATGATGACGACGATGGCGGCTTTGCTCGGGGCACTGCCGCTAGCCATCGGCGCCGGCGAGGGAACTGAAATGCGCCGGCCACTGGGCGTCGCCGTGGTCGGCGGTTTGATCGTCAGTCAGGTTCTCACGCTTTATACCACTCCGGTTGTCTACCTCTACATGGAGCGGTTCGGACGATGGGCGCGGTTGCGATGGAATGGCATTCATCGCCGTGGTCCGACGGCGGAGGCACAGACATGACGCGCAGCGGTATTATCCTTGCGGTAACCCTGGTTCTGTCAGGGTGCGCGGTCGGACCGAATTATAAGCAGCCCTCGGCGCCGACGTCGGACGCCTACAAGGAGCAGGCCGGGTGGAAGATCGGCGAACCGAATGAAACCGTCGCTCGCGGTGCGTGGTGGGAAATCTACGGCGATCCGGTTCTTAACGATCTTGAGAATCAGGTCGTGCTCTCCAATCAAAATGTGAAATCGTTTGAGGCGGCCTACCGGCAGGCGCGCGCGGTAGTGCAGGAGGCGCGTGCAAGCTTTCTTCCCACCATCACGGGGAGTGGCGCGGCAACCCGGTCCCAGCGCGGTGTGTCTGCGACAACGGGGACTACGGCCGTCAACATTGGCCGGCCCATCAATCAGTTTTCCGTGTCTGCGGGTGGTAGCTGGGACATCGACGTGTGGGGACGCATCCGGCGCACGGTTGAGAGCGATGTGGCGTCGGCGCAGGCCAGTGCTGCGGATTTGGCGAACGCAACCTTGTCATACCAGGGCACGTTAGCGACGGCGTATTTTGAACTTCGCGTTCAGGACGAATTGAAATACCTGCTTGATCAGTCCGTGATCGATTATACCGAAGCGTTAAAAATCGCCCGGAACAAATATGCCGCCGGCATTGTTTCCAAGGCCGACGTGGACGAGGCGGAAACGCAGCTCAAAAGCACGCAGGCCCAGGCATCAAATGCCGGATTACAGCGCGCTCAGCTCGAGCATGCGATTGCGGTGCTGATCGGGCGTCCGCCCGCCGCTCTGACCATCGCGCCACTTCGATTTAACGTTCAGGTCCCCGAAATACCGATCGGTGTGCCATCGACGCTCTTGGAGCGTCGCCCCGACGTGGCCGCGGCCGAGCGGCGTGTTGCCGCCGCAAATGCCCAGATCGGGGTCGCTATCGCCGCATTCTTTCCCGATCTGACCGTCAGTGGAAACTATGGCGTCGCCAGTTCCAAGCTTGATACCCTGTTCCAGACGTCGAGCCGTGTGTGGTCGGTCGGGCCCAATCTCGCCATGACACTGTTCGATGCGGGTGCGCACAGCGCCGAGGTTGGTCGTGCTCGGGCCGCCTATGACCAGGAGGTGGCGACATATCGTCAGACGGTACTCACGGCCCTGTCGCAGGTAGAGGATCAGCTGGTCGCCCTGACATCGCTCGCGAGTCAGGCCGACCTGGAAAACGATGCGGTAAAAGCCGCGCGCGAGGCGGAGCGGATCACTTTCAATCAGTACAAGGCGGGGACCGTCGACTATACCAGCGTCATCACCGCGCAGACGGCGGCGTTGACCAATCAGCAGGCCGCTCTGACGGTGCGCCGCAGCCAGCTGGCGGCAAGCGTAAGTCTGATACAGGCTCTAGGTGGTGGCTGGACGACGGGACAACTCCTGTCCCGCGGCGACGTCGAACACGGTAAGCCGCCGTTTCCTCTCGCGCCAACGGCGGCGTCGGCAAAATAACTTCTATCTTGACGGCGCAAAGCTGCCCGAGCGCGCCAGCTTCCAAGCTTCCTTGAAACGCGAATCCTCGGTGCCGGCCAACAGTTCACCCGGTTCCAGGAATCGATCCAACTGATCGAAAGTCAGTACCTTGGTCGCCGAGACCCGTTTCGAGAAATGGTACGGACGAAGCTGGCCGGGATGTTCAAGGCCTGCGGCCGCGATCACGTCCGCCAGGGCCTGCACCGTCGAGCGATGAAACTGGTACACGCGCTCGGACTTATAGGGCACGACCAACGCGCGCTGGCGCAATGGGTCCTGGGTTGTCACGCCTGTCGGGCAGCGATCCGTGTGACATTGTTGTGCCTGGATACATCCGAGAGCGAACATGAAACCCCGGGCCGAATTACACCAGTCCGCGCCCAGCGCCATGGCGCGGGCGATATCGAAGGCCGAAGTGATTTTGCCGCTGCAGCCGATACGGACATGGCCGCGCACGTCGATGCCGACCAGCGCGTTATGAACGAACATGAGCCCGTCGCGCAGCGGCATACCCATATGATCGACAAATTCCAGGGGCGCCGCACCGGTGCCGCCCTCGGCGCCATCGACGACGATGAAATCGGGCAGAATGCCGGTCTCGGTCATCGCTTTGCAGATCGCGAGAAACTCCCATGGATGCCCGACGCACATCTTGAAACCGACCGGCTTGCCGCCGCTGAGCCGGCGCAACTCGACGATGAATTTCATAAGTTCGATCGGCGTGCCGAACGCTGAATGCCGTGACGGCGAGACGCAGTCCACGCCCATAGGCACGCCACGGGCGGCGGCGATCTCGGCGCTGACCTTGGCGGCGGGTAGTACGCCGCCATGTCCCGGTTTGGCACCCTGAGATAGCTTGATCTCAATCATTTTCACAAAGTCGCTTTTTGCTGTTTCCGCGAATCGGTCGGGGGAAAAGGTTCCGTCCGGATGGCGGCAGCCGAAATAGCCGCTGCCGATTTCCCAGATGATGTCACCGCCGTTCTCGCGGTGATATTTGCTGACGCCGCCTTCGCCGGTATCGTGGGCGAAGTTGCCCATCTTGGCGCCTTTATTAAGCGCTCGGATGGCGTTGGCGCTCAGCGAACCGAAGCTCATGGCCGAGATATTCAGGATCGAGGCCGAGTAGGGCTTGGCGCAATCCTTGCCGCCGACCGGGACGCGGAATGGTTCTTTCGCGGGCTGGGTCGGCGCCATGGAGTGGTGCAGCCATTCGAAATTTTCCGCATAGACGTCGAGCTGCGTTCCGAAGGGCCGTTTGTCGAGGGCGCCCTTGGCCCGTTGATAGACGATGGCGCGATTGCTGCGGCTGAAGGGCGTGCCGTCGGTCTCGCTTTCGAGAAAGTACTGGCGAATCTCCGGGCGGATTTCCTCAAGCAGAAAGCGGATATGGGCCATGAGCGGATAGTTGCGCAGGATGCTGTGGTGTTCCTGGAGCACGTCATAGAAACCCAGGACTGTGAGTCCACCAAGGACCGGAAGGACGATCAGAATTCCCGGATGCCAGTAGGCAATCACGATGCAGGCAATGGTCAGGGCCGTGACAGCCGTGAATACGATGTAGCGGGGAGCAAACATAAGGCGAAGCAAAGGCATGATCAGACTCCGCAATATTCTAAGCATGTTCCACCGGCCGGCACGGCGGCGCGCGGTGTCTCAAACACAAGGTTGGAAAAAGGCAGTGTACTGACTTCCTCCCTCGACGCGACCAACCCTCCCGGCGGCCCGTGCTCCCCATGAGACGGCTCGTGGCGCGAATGTCAAATCCAAAGCTCAACGAGATTCATAGGTTTGCCCGTGGTCCCATGATTCATTCGCAACACAGTGCACTGCAACAGGATGCGAATGTTAGAATCGGACCACTAGGCCTGTCTCATGCATCCCACTATTCTAGCCTGTATGATCTCATGCGAGCTGACCCGATCGGCCGAGCGCCAGCACGTCGACGGTCGGCAACGGACCATGCGGAAGCATAACCGGTTCTGCCGCGACCGGCTAAACTATGATCGCAAATGCTTAACTTTCTACGTATTGCCTCGGCCATAACTATCGTCTTCGCACTGGGGGGGCACATTTCCGCAGCGGAGGTCCCCGACGTGGAAATCGCTCGTGTTGCCGAAGCCTGGGCGACCATCGAGTATCATCAGGCCGGCGATCCACACAGGCTGACCAACGCCCTGGCCCTGGAGGATACGGCGGCCGCGTTGTCGGAACGGTTTCCACAGGCCGCCGAAGCGCTGTTTTGGCAGGCCAATGCCCTCTTGCTTACCGCTGACATCATGCACTCGCTGGGATCGTTGGAAAAAGTGCGCCGGGCAAGGACCTTGCTCGAACAGGCTGAAGCGCTAGCGCCCGCTTCCGGCGCCATAAAGGCGCTCCTTGGTTCGCTCTATTACGAGGTCCCAGGCTGGCCCATTGGCTTCGGAAATAGGAACAAGGCCGCCGCCTATCTGCAGCGGGCCCTGGAGGTCGATCCGGAAGGCGTGGACGCCAACTATTTCATGGGCGATTTTCTATTGCAGAGCGGCAAGCCGACGGAAGCAGCCGCTCATCTGGAAAAAGCCCTCGCCGCATCCCAGGGGATGGCCCCATCGGTTGCGGTCGATGGGCGTCGGCAGGAAATCCAGCACGTTCTCGACGAAGCGCGTAAACGGACTCTGCACTGAGAGCCGCTCACCCTGGTGGTATGTGCGCCATCAGACCTTCCAAATGTCTTGGGCGAAGCGGCGGATCTCTCGGTTGATTGCTTCGTCCTCCGGTGCGCCGGGGAATCCGCCATGCGGCCCTGCCTCCACCACAT
>SCTM01000172.1 GCA_004297485.1 Rhodospirillaceae bacterium | reverse complement strand
CCTGAATTTCCGCAGCGGAGAATTCCCAATTATGATTCGTGAGTTTAATACGGTCGCCGGAGACTGGGCCAGCGACGGCAAGGGTCGCGCGTTTCGGCATTTGGGCTGGGGGGATCGTTTTGAGATAAGCCGAGATCGCATCGGCCAGGGAAGGAAAGGGGGCACAGTTGAAATGGGTGGTTCCGATGAGGGACGGGCTTGCCGCACGCGAGTCATCGACGAGCGCAAATCTGGCATTGGTGCTGCCGATGTCTGCTACAAGGCCGATCATTCATGCCTCTATGAACTGTTGGCGTTCGCGCGCATTCCGACTGTCGCGGCCGACCTGACCTTATTGATTTCCCGGTTCGAGCGCTAGTTCGCCGCGCATCGGCGGTCTAAATGGGCACGTAATCAGCCGCCAGTAGTATTTTGGCTAGCCGTGCTGCGCGTCATGAAGGCCATGGTCGGGCCGGCTAATGTGAGCCAGGTCGGTCCGCCTTTCAGGGCTCCGTACGCCGCGGGTTCGTCACGGTGTTTCGAGCAGGGTAACGGTGCCGACACCACCATCGGCGCAAATACTGACGATGGCGCGGCTGCCTGACGGCATGACGGCCAGCTCTTTCACGGCTTGGCTCAGGATGCGGGCGCCGGTGGCGCCGAAGGGATGCCCGATCGCGACGCTGCCGCCATTCGGGTTCATGCGTTCGTTGGGAAAGCGGCCGAAGTCGAAGTCAAGGCCGACGCGATTGCGCAGATAGTCCCGGCTTTCGAAAGCCGCCATGTGGCAAAGGACCTGCGCCGCGAAAGCCTCGTGGATTTCCCATAGGGCGATGTCCTCATATTTTAATCCGTGTCGCGCCAGAAGTCGCGGCACGGCGTAGGCCGGCGCCATCAATAGACCCTCATGCCAGATATCCACCGCCGCCAATTCCCAGTCGATAAGTTTCACGCGCGGCAGGTCTGATGGCAGCCGGGCAAGGCCTTTCTCATCGGCCAGCCAGACTCCGGCAGCGCCATCGTTCAATCCGGTTGAGTTGCCGGCCGACAAGGTGCCCCGGCCGCTGGTGGTGTCGAACACGGGCGGAAGCTTGGCGAGTTTTTCCAACGTCGTGTCGGCGCGCGGGATTGTGTCCGCCTTCAATCCGGCTATGGGCATTATAAGGCTGTCGAAGAAGCCCTTATCGCGCGCCGCCACGGCGGATCGATGGCTGGCAAGGGCGATCTCGTCCTGGGCCCGGCGCGGGATTTTCCATTCCTTCGCCATGTCCTCCGTGTGCTCGCCCATGCTCTTCCCGGTGGACCGGTTGGCGACGCGGGGAATATGCAAATGCAGCTCGCGCAACGGCGTCCGCGCAGCCATACGCAGTAGGCCCTTGAGAGAACGGCTCTGCGCCATCTGCCGAAGCCAGTTGGATGCCCGCTGCGTGACGCCCACTTGGACATTGCTGAGGCTGTCGACACCGCCAACCAGCGCCAAATGCGCATTCCCGCGGCCGACGGTCGCGGCGGCGGCGAATACGCCGACCATGCTGGTCGAGCACGCCATGACGACCGTGAAGGCGGGGATGCGCGGGCCGATCCCCGAATCAAGGAGCACCTCTCGTGCCAGATTGCTCCACCGCAGCGACGGTACGACGCCACCCCAGACAAACAGGTCCGGCCCCGTGTCCGAGGCCAGTTGCCGCGCCATGGCTTGGACGACGGGAACGGAGAGCTGGATGTCATCCAGGTGCGCCAGCGGCCCATCAGCCTTGGTAAAGGGGGTGCGCAGCCCAGAGGCGAGCCACAGGGGTACGGCTGGTGCGTTCATGAGACCCTCCACAAGGAGGGATTATTCTACGGGCGGAAAGCCCGCCGGGAAACAGGTGAGGCTAAATAACCGTGGGCCGATTTACCCAATGCTTGGATTCCAAGCCGTGGGATCGGACCATTAGCTCGCCCTAACAGTCCAGCTGCCGCCGGAAGCCTTGCATGCGGTGGCATCACGGGTCACGGTCTCCGCGCCGGTGTGGACGGTTTCGGTGTAGGTTTTGCATACGCCGCCGTTTTCGTTGCGGGTGACCTGGCGCACGGTCGTACTGCCGCTGTTGCCGGAACTGGAGTTCGACCAGCTTTCGGTCTGGCCCTCGGCCAAGGTATCAAGAGCATGTAAATTGTGTTCGGCGTGGGTGGTGGCGTCTTCTTTGCCGAGCGAGTTTCCGATCGCTCCACCGGCGACACCGCCAAGAACAACGCTGGCGGCGATCCAGGCCGGATTGGCATCGGCCAGGGCCGCGATAATTCCGCCAAACGCAGCGCCGCCGACGGCGCCTTCCTGCGTCGGGCGGTTGAGACCGGTCTGTGACTCGATCATGTCGCACCCGGCAAGAGGAATCATGGCTGCACCGGCGAGCAGGAGCACAGCCAAAGGTCGGCGGCCATAGGTGTTGATCATTGCTAATCCTCCCAATTTCAGAAGCTGTGGCATTTGTGGGAAGTGTATGCCCGTCAATGTGGCATGGGCGTGACCGCAATTGTGACTTCTTTGGGACCGGCGCGTGCCGGATAATGCCACGGCCGTTACCTGGTTTAGGCAAGGAGTTCCATGGCGCAACAGGATAAACCCCACGATAGGAGTCTTCTTTACTTCGACGATCTTCACGTGGGCCAGAAGTTCATCAGCGGCACGTGCCAGATCGACGCCGCGCAGATTGTCGCGTTTGCGAAAACCTTTGATCCTCAACCGTTTCATCTCGACGACGCGGCAGCCAAGGGCACGCTGTTTGGTGGTCTGGCAGCCAGTGGTTGGCATACCGCGTCACTCACCCATCGGCTGTTGACGGAGAGCTGTGAGTCGCTGGCCGGCGGCATTATCGGTGTTGGCGGTGAAATCGCTTGGCCGAGGCCGACGCGGCCGGGCGATGTGCTGCAGGTGGAAAGCGAGGTGCTTGAGATCGTGCCCTCGCGATCCCGTCCGGACCGGGGCATGGTCACGCTTCGCAGCGAAACCCGCAATCAGCGCGGTGAAGTTGTTCAAACCCTGACGGCGAAACTGGTGGTGTCGCGACGTCCCACGCCTGTCGCCGTCAGCCCGTGAGGGGCGAGCTAAGCTTGCTCTTGGATTGATTTCACAAACGAGCTGACAGGATCACGATCCCGTCGACGATTTAGTCCGCAGCTTTTCCGGTGCTGGCCTTCAGGTCATGCAGCAGTTTATCCGCGACCTTGTTCTGCACCGCATAGCGTTCATTCACGCGGCTGAGGTTGTTGATCAGGATGTGAATCAGCGCCTTGATGAACGGGTCGCAAGCGGCGATTTTTTGCTGAACCATGGTGCGTGAGATTCGCACGATGACGCTCTGCTCCAAGGCCATGGTTGTGGCCGAACGCTTTTCACCGGTGATTGCGGCCATTTCGCCGAACATGGCGCCTTTCTCCAGCACGGCCAGCCGGACCTGCTTACCTTCGGCCATCTTGAAGACGCCGACGCGGCCCGATTCCACGACGAAGGCGTCGGTGCTGTCCTGTCCTTCGCGAAAGATAACCTTGTCTTTCTCGATGACATCCCGTGCCAGCAGCTCACCCGGTTTGCTGCGGATCGCGGTGATTTCTGCCTCTCTGTTCGAACCGTCACCAGAGCTTGTCATGATATTCCCCGGCCTTGTGTACTTTCGACGGTGCCTGCCATGGCCAGGCAACTTTTGATGGTAGCACCGGAATATCAAGCCATGAAGGGCGGTCACCGCCCAGCGGGCCTTAGATCGGGCTGGTAACGTCTCGTTAAGGATTCGACGGCCATGCTGTCTGGCCATGTCTGGAAACCAACTCTCCACCGTTCTGCTCGTCGTCGCGGACAGACTGGCCGCGCGTGAGGAGCTTGCGGCTGCCTTGGCGCCGGTGGCGAGCACCCGGACTATGGAAGCCATCTCCGTGGCTGAAGCCGTGGCCGATCTCCAGGCGATCGATCCCCGTATCGATCTCGTTGTCATCGATTTGGAGATGTCGGGGTCCGGTGCCGTGACGCTGACTCGGAAGATACGGGAAGCCCAAACACTGGGCCCCCGGAATATCGCAATCCTCCTTGTCGGCGGTGCCGTCGGTATGCCTCATTACCAGGCGGTGGTTCGTCTCGGCATTCAAGGCCATCTGCCGCGGCCGTTCACTAATGATCAGCTGCGCAGCGCTCTGAGGGCGGCGTTGGTCGCGCGCCCAACGGAGCCTGCCCTACGTCCCACACAATCTCTTGCGCCGCGTGACGCGAAGCCAGATACGCCGCAAAGACCGGTCGTATCGACGCCCTATGAGGCGCAATCCGATGTAATGCCACGTGCGACGAAGCCCTTTCGCCATGGCCTGCAATCTCTCATGAGGCCGACCGCGCCGTTGACCGCCGATGACGGCTTTGGTTTTGAGGCCGGGCCTTCCTCTGTCCGTCCGCGTCCCATGCGGGCCGAACCCGAGAGCCCGCCGATGATCGGCGGGCTGTTCGTCGCGGTCGCCTGAAATTTTCTGCGGGGTTGGTCGGAAACGCCATCCGCTGTTGTGAAGGCCGGCAGCGCTTCCGCTCGTGGCCCGATTCTAGGATTCGCTTCGCAATCCTGCGGCCACCTGGGTAGCGAATGTCAAATCCGCCTACTAGTTCGCGCTTTCGCCCGGTGGCGCTCGTCCGAGCCGCGCGCAGAGGCGCTCGCCGTTAGCCCCCTCCCGCATCTGGGCGACGTTTCCATTGAACAGAAGGACAAATGTCGGGCCGAAGTTCGTGTAAGCCGTATAGACGCCGCGTTCGACGATCTCGATGCAGACGCCATAGCCATATTGGAAATTCGGGGCGTCGCCGACCCATGTCTTTTTCGGCCCGGTTTTGATCGTCAATGTTGCGTTCTGGGGGTCGCGGAGCACATCTTCCATGTACGTCCGTATGGCGGTGTCATAGTAAGCGGGTTGGCTACCGAAGTCAGCGGCCTGCCATTCGGTGGGGGTCGGCTCACGTAGACGGGGATCCGGTGCCGATGCACATCCCGAAAGCAGGATCAGCACGATAAATGCACGTCTCATCGCAGGCAGACTCCAGGCAACGCCGATAGGGCTGACGACCGGCGGAGCATACTCTAGAGCACGTCCCGGAAAAGTGGGTGCCGGATCGCCGACGAACGCCGGCAATATAACAGAATACACGCCTCCGCGCGCGTCGGTCGGCATGTGCGCTAGATTGTGAATGGGAGCCCTTCCCGGCATGGTGACCACCGAGCCGGGAAGGGCTCTGGTTTACGGGAACTGGTACCCATCGCGGCCGAAAATGGCCTATAAAGGGGTTCCCGGTTCGGTCACTGCTCGGATTCCAAATATTGGGATCGGACCACTAGGAGGCAGATCATGGCGGATAATGAAGTCGCGCTTTTGGTCATGAAGGCGGCCACGGACCTTCGGAAGGCAGCAACGCTCGATAAAAAGCGCCGCGCCGAGTTGCAAAGCTTGGCCGACTACCTGGAGAGCATCATCTACGAAAAAGAGCTGAGTTCCGACGAACCGTCCTATGCCGAGGCGGAGCCGTCGCTTTCCCTTGAAGACGAAATCAAGCGGATGATCAAACCCTTCCGCGTCCGTTTGACCCGTTAGACATGCCCGATTGCCGCGTTTTCCCAGCTGAATCAGTGTTACCACGGCGATAGCGTTTGAACACGGATTATAGTATCGTGTCGCTACGAGCGGCGCGTGCGTTCGGTACGCAATTCTGCGGATGGATGTCTGGCCTGATGCGTATGACGAACGTCCTTGTCGGTTCGCGGCGGATCGCAGGACCGGTACTTGTTGTCTCCACGAGGAGTCGTCGATGAGCGCCGCCGAGGCGACCGCAGAGATGGGGATTCCCACCGAGGTGAACAACGACCGCCTTGCCGCCGAAGCGTTCAATACCGTGAACGCCCAGGAGTTTCTCGATGCCATGCCGTCGGCTGCAGTGGTGTTCGATGACGCATTGCGGATTGTCGCCGTAAATCGTCGGTCGGCGGAACTTATCGGCTACAACCCCGCGCACAGCATCGGGCGGCCCCTGGAGGGCATTTTCCGTACGATGTTCGAGCGTTATCAACGTTTGCAGACCGTCGAGCGCGATCCGCGGTTCGAGCATCACTTCAATGGCTCATGGTACATCGTGAGGGTATTCCCCCTGACCGGGGCCGGCCGGATGTCCATGCGCTGTATCGTCGCGGGTGATATCAGCATTCGTAAAGCTGCCGAGTTCGAAGCGCGGGAGAATGAAGCCCGCCTTGAGGAAGCGACCCGGATCGCCCACTTAGGGACGTTCAAAGTCGTGTGGGACAGCGAGCATGTCGAATGGTCGCCGCACATGTACGTGCTCCATGATGTTTCGACTGAATTTTACGACACCACGATCTCCAATTACCGGGCCTTTATTCATCCTGGTGATCGCGATCACTCAGAGCGCATCTATTTGGACATGATCGCCGGCAAGGCCGTACGCGACGCGGAATATCGCATTCTCCGTTCCGACGGCGCAGTGCGTTGGCTGCGTATCGATACCCGCGTTTTGTTTGATGCGGACGGCGTGCCGTACGGTTCGTTCGGCGTAACTCAAGACATTACCGAATCAAAAAATCGCGAACAGGAACTCAATGATCTGCTTCGCCGCAACGCGACGTTATACGAAGCCCTTGAAGTCTCGCCGATTGGCGTCGCGGTATTGACCCGCGAGAACGAACGTCTGGATTTTCTTTACCTCAATGCCGAATTCCAGCGGCTTTCGCTGCATAACAGCTTTTCGCTGCGTGGACACGGCCTGGAAACCCTGCGTCCGGACGGCAACGTTGAAGCGGCATGGGAAAACGCGTTAGCGGCGCTGTCGTCATCTTCCGACGGCTCGTTTGAGATGACCTGCCGCCGCCGCGACGATACGACGTTCCTCGCCCGGCTCGAAATTGCCCCGGTGCTCGATTTTCCCGGTCGTGAAGCGGTCGCATACGTGCTCAATCTGCGCGACATCACTGTGGATCGACAACGCGCGGCGGCGATGCTTCAGTCGCAGAAGATGGAAGCCCTGGGGCAACTTTCCGGCGGCGTCGCCCATGAGATTAATAATCTCCTACAGCCGATCATCGCCCTGTCAGAATTGGGTATGAATATCGCGCAGTCCGACCCCGTAAAAGTGCAGCGATATCTCGATGTCATCGGCAACAGCGGGCGCAAGGCGCGCGATATCGTACGGCAAGTCCTGACGTTCGCGCGGCGAGATACACCCGATGTGGCCTCACACGCGATCGCGCCCCTGATTTCCGGGGCCCTCGATCTTGCGCAGAGCGGCCTGCCACCGGGCATCGCGCTGACGCGATATATCACGACCGGCGAAACGCGTGCCGTCGTCAACCCAACGCAACTGTCGCAAGTTGTGCTCAATCTCATCAGGAATGCCGCCGACGCGACCGATGGTCGGGGCGAGATCAAGGTCAGTCTCGCGGCGGTCGAGATCGACGAGATTGAAGCGGGGCGTCTCGACATCAAGCCGGGCGCGTGGCTATTGCTTGTTGTCGCGGATCGGGGATGCGGGATGGACCACTATACCGTCTCCCGAATTTTCGAGCCATTCTTCACCACCAAGCCGGTCGGGAGCGGAACCGGGCTTGGACTTTCCGTGGTCTACAGCGTTGTAACCGGGTGGGGCGGAAGTGTCCGTATCGAGAGTGAAGTTGATAAGGGAACAAGCGCGATGGTATACATCCCCGTTGATCCGGACTCGGCTCGCGATAGCGGCGCGTCCGATGTCGCCGGTTCGGGGTAAGCATGGCAAATATACTTCTCGTCGAGGATTCGCACGAAGTCAGCCTGACAGTGCAGGAGATTCTAAGTGCCGCCGGACACACGGTGGCCACGGCCGAAAACGGCACCCAGGCCCTCGCGCGCCTCAAAACCGGCTCTTTCGACCTGATCATCAGCGATATCTGGATGCCGGAAATGGATGGGATCGCGCTTCTGAAGGCCGTCCGGGGTGCCGGCAATGCCATCCCCGTGATAGTCATATCGGGAGGGGCGCCCAATGCCCCGCTGACCTATACCGCGCCATTGGCGTCTACGTTCGGCGCCAACGAAGTGCTCTACAAACCGTTTGAGAACCGCGAACTGCTCAATGCCATCAACCGTGCTCTGAAAGCCGGCTAAGCTAAACAGCCGCGGAGCTTGCTAGACGTGGATGAGCTGGCGGAGAACTTTCTCCATGTTCACGGCCAGAGCCCATCGTTCCTCTTGCGAAAGTGTTTCCAGAGCCTTGCTGAGCTCCTGTAAGGGATCGACTCGCAACAGATTCTGCCCCTCGTCCGTAATCATCAACCGGTGAACGCGCCGGTCCTGCTTGTCACCGACACGGCGCAGGTAGCCTTTACGCACCAATGCCGCCACCGTCTGCGAGGCGGTGCCCTTGGTCGTTCCCTGAAACTGGGCAAACCCGGTGACCGTGCGCCGCTCTAGGGTGGCTTCGTCGAAATAGCGCAACGCAGCCCACTGAGCCGGGTTAAGGCCCGGTGTATACCCCAGGTTATAGGCCGCCTTACCAACCTGCTCGATCAGGCGGGCCAAGCCGCGGACGGAAAGTTTGGGATCTGTACGCACGAATCGGCTTAGGAAAAGGAATACAAGCGAGAAATCTCCTCAATGCGAGGTGTAGTATATCTTGTTGGATTCACGACCTGAAGGAGATTGTATTGGCCATCTTATTTTCCCGCGACATGGGGAAATCATGTCCCGGCTCATGTGGGGTGTCCCCACATCCGGAGTCGTAATGTTGCGTGGATACAGCCAATCTCGACCTTCACCTCCGATCCAGTGTGCTTCTGAACCCGATGTTTGATCCTTATTGCTTGTTTGCCCCCCTCCTGGCGCGACTTGATGCCGAAACGTCCCATAGGCTGGCTATCGGGTTTCTCAAAACCCCTCTGTCTAAGACGCTCTATCCGGCTGGCCGCGACGAACCGATTCTCGCCATGGCCTTATGGGGACGCACATTTGCCAATCCAATCGGGGTCGCCGCGGGATTCGATAAGAATGCCGAGGTTCCCGAGGCGCTCCTCGGCCTTGGTTGCGGATTCGCCGAGGTGGGGGGGGTGACATTGCGCCCCCAGCCGGGCAACCCGAGGCCGAGGGTGTTCCGGTTACCCGAGGACCGCGCGGTCGTCAATCGCATGGGGTTCAATAACGACGGGGCCGAGGTCGTTGCCGGGCGGCTGGCGTCCTATGCCGCGCGGCGCGGTGCCATTGGCGTCAATATCGGAATCAATAAGGACAGTATCGACCCGGCCGGTGATTTCGCCGCCGTCGCCCGCCGTCTGGCGCCCCATGCGGATTTTCTTGTCGTCAACGTCTCGTCACCGAATACACCGGGCTTGCGGGCGCTTCAGAATATCGGACCCTTGAAAGAGATTGTGCAGGCCGTACAGGCCGCGCGAAATTCTGCCGCGCCGACAGTGCCGTTGCTGCTGAAGATCTCGCCCGATCTCGCCCGCGAGGATGTGACGGCGATCACCGACTTGGCGTTGGCGGAAAAGCTTGACGGTTTGGTGATCAGCAACACCACGATCAGCCGACCGTCGGATTTGAAGTCCGCCCGTCGGATCGAAACCGGCGGGCTCAGTGGTCGCCCCTTGTTCGCGCCCTCGACGGAAATTCTCGCTCACGTTTACCGCATTACCGGCGACGCGCTGCCGCTGGTCGGTGTCGGCGGTGTTGCCTCCGGCGCCGATGCCTACGCGAAAATTCGCGCTGGCGCTTCTCTCGTGCAGCTCTATACGGCCATGGTCTACGACGGTCCGGCTCTCATCGGTCGCATCAAGTCGGAACTGGCCCAATTGCTCAAGCGCGACGGGTACAAATCCGTGGCCGCCGCCGTGGGCGCCGACCACCGTCACGGACCGTCTCGACCATGAGCTTACAGCCGATCCCAGGACTTGCCGCGATCGCCGATCGCTTCGACGGTTTCATCCTCGACCTTTGGGGCGTGGTCCACGATGGGGTGAGTCCCTATCCGCCGGTCATTTCGACCCTGCAAAGCCTGTATGCCGCAGGGAAGAAGACTCTTCTGCTATCCAATGCGCCGCGGCGGGCATTCGCTTTGGTCGATGCCATGAGCGCCATGGGGATTGACCGTGCATTGTACGGCGAGGTCCTTTCTTCCGGTGAGGTGACCCGCGATGCGCTGATTGCCCGCGACGATCCGTTTTTCGCGCGCCTTGGCACGGTCGCCTATCATCTGGGCCCCGAACGTGATCGCAACGTGTTCGCGGACACTGGTGTGACGATCGTTGATGACCTCGATGCCGCCACTTTTATTGTCAACACAGGTCCGATCGACTTCACCGATACCGTGGACACGTATCTCCATGTCCTGACGGTGGCACGGGCGCGAAACCTACCCATGGTGTGCGCCAACCCCGATATCGTGGTTATTCGCGAGGGGCATCCGGTAGTGTGCGCCGGTGCGATTGCCGTGCGCTACGAAGCCATGGGAGGTTCGGTCGCCTACCGGGGCAAGCCGGATCGGGCGGTTTACGACGCGGCGCTCGTTAAACTTGGTGCCGGCAATCTTCAGCGGATTGCCGTGGTGGGGGATGCTCTTGAGACCGACATCAAAGGCGCGGCGGCTGCGGGGCTGCGGTCGATCTGGTGCACGGGCGGCATTCATGCCGCCGCGCTGGGTGTGAGTTATGGAAATCCCGCTGATCCCGAAAAGGCCGCCGCCTTGGCCGCGGCCCATGGCTACGCGCCTGACTTCATCATTCCCGGGTTTATCTGGTGAGCGTGCGATCGTGCCCTATGGCGCGAATTGTTCGGCCAGAATGCGCTCCTGGAGATTGTGCTCGCGGTCGAAGAGCAGGCGAATAGGAATGCTACGGTCCTCACGCACGGTCACTTGAACCACGTCCCGGACTTCATCACGGTCGGCCACGGCGCTCACCGGACGTTTGTCTTCCTCGAGCATATCGAAACGCACGGTTGCCGTATGTGGGACAATCGCGCCGCGCCAGCGCCGGGGCCGGAAGGCGCTGATTGGCGTCAATGCCAGGACATTGGCGTCGAGGGGCAGCACCGGGCCGTGCACGGAAAGATTGTAGGCGCTCGACCCCGCCGGCGTGCAGACGAGGACGCCATCGCAGGCCAACTCGTTCATGCGTTCACGGCCGTCGATGAAGATACGTATCTTTGCCGCTTGCCGTGTCTGCCGCAGCATCGATACCTCGTTGATGGCGAGGGCTTCGTAGGTCTTTCCATCGCGCGCAAGCGCGGTCATGCGCAGGGGATGGAGTGTCACCTGTTCGCTCTGTTCCAACCGGGGCGGCAGTTCATCCTCCCGGTAGCTGTTCATGAGAAACCCGACCGAACCGCGATGCATGCCGAATATGGGTTTTCCCAGATGCAAGTAGTTGTGCAGCGTCTCCAGCATGAAGCCGTCGCCGCCGAGGGCGACAATCACATCGGCGTCGGCCGGGGCATGTTGACCATAACGCCCGGCCAGGACCTTGAGGCTGTCGGAAGCCTGGTCGGTATCGCTGGCGACAAACGCCACACGCGAGAATGTCATGACGTCAGTCACCGGAGAATAATTTTGTCGTCAACACGGGGATGAGTTTAGGGCATTCGCCGTCGATATTGAACGGCTAGTGGTCCGATCTAACATTTGCTTCACAGTCTTGCGGTTGCCGGGTGGCGAATGTCAAATCCGCTCCACGAGGTCAGCCTCCGGTCGTGCTCATATGGCGGTTGACCGCCGGCCGGTGATGGCGGCGGTCGATGATAAAGTCGTGGCCTTTCGGCTTGCGG
>SCTM01000171.1 GCA_004297485.1 Rhodospirillaceae bacterium | reverse complement strand
GGGGGGCGACCTGCCCACCACTCTCTCAACGCCAACGCTCCTCAATCTGCCGACAGGTATGCCGGGCTGGCGACTACTGCCACGTCCGATTTCAGCCCCAGCCAACCCGCCCGCAAAATGCCTTCAACGGCATACGAGTTTTGACTCGGGTCGAAGCTCTCATCCAGCAGCTTTCCTTAGCCTTAAATCGGCCACGAACGGCACGTGCGGAATTCGCCCACGGAGGGCCACATGCTCGACCATGCGTTCATAAACGACACGGCAGACGCCACCGACTTGATCGCCGACATTGTCGAAACATCCAACGACTACGCGGTGGTGTGCGAAGACGCCAATGGGTTCATAAGCGATTGGAATCAGGGCGCGTGCAATTTCTTTGGCGTCGATGCTGGCGAAGCCATCGGCAAGTCCGGTGTCCGGACGTTCTACGCCGCTGGTAATGATGTAGGCGAGACGGCGGCGGAGATCGCCACTACCACCACGCGCGACGGCCGCTGGCGCGGTGATCTGGCCTATATGCGGAAGGACGGCCACCAAGTGACCGGCCACACCACCGTGATTGTGCGTCACGACACCGCCAAGACCATTACCGGCTTCATTCACGTTATCAAGAATACCGGGGAATCACTGGTTCTGCGGAGCCCGCGTCGCACGCGGCTGTTCGACAGCGCCATTGTCGGCAATCCGCAGGAAGCAGTCGACTTCATCACCAATATTCTTGAGTCCTCAACCGAATATTCGGTCATCGGCAAAGACCTCGACGGAAAAATCCTATTGTGGAACGAGGGCGCGCGCCGTCTGTACGGGTATGAACCCCAGGATGTCGTTGGCAAAGCCAATTCGTCCATCCTCCATTCGCCGGAGGACGTGGCTGCGGGCGTGCCGCGACAGATTCTCGATGCGGCCATGGCGACGGGCAAATGGGAAGGCTCCATCGTCCGTATGCGCAAGAACGGCGAGCGCTTCACAGCCCGCGTCGTTATTACACCGCGACGCGACGGCAACGGCCGCGCCATTGGCTATCTGTTGATCTCGAAGGACATCTCCGACGAAATCCGCCTCACCGAACAGCTCAAGACCAGCGAGTTTTATACGCGCTCGCTGATTGAATCCAATATCGACGCGCTGATGACCACCGACCCGGTGGGCATCATCACGGACGTCAATCAGCAAATGGAATCGCTGACCGGCCGCACACGCGCCGAACTGATCGGCTCACCGTTCAAAACCTACTTCACCGATCCGCAGCGCGCCGAAGAAGGCATCAAGCTCGTGCTGCGCGAAGGCCGAGTCACCAATTACGAACTCACGGCCCAGGCGCGCGACGGACGCAATACCATCGTTTCCTACAACGCCTCGACTTTCCGCGACGCGCGCGACCAGCTCCAAGGTGTGTTCGCCGCCGCTCGCGATATCACCGACCAGAAGGCACTCGAACAGCAGCTGCGAGAATCGGAAACCTATAATCGCGGCCTGATCGAAGCTTCGGTCGACGGATTAGTCACGGTCGATCCCTCGGGCACTATTTCCGACGTCAACGAACAGATGTGCCGGATGTCGGGCTATTCGCGCGACGACCTAATCGGCACGCCCTTCGCCGACCATTTCGTCGATCCCGATCAAGCCAGCGCGGGCGTCAAGGAGACCTTCGATAAAGGGGTAGTCACCGACTATGTGCTGACTCTGGCCACACAGGATAAGCGACATCTGCGCGTATCGTTCAACGCCAGCGTATTTAAAGACCAATCGGGAGACATACGCGGCGTGTTCGCCAGCGCCCGCGATATTACCGACCAAGCCCAGCTTCAGGGTCAGCTTACGGACGAACGCGCCTACAACCGTGGTCTGATCGAGGCCTCCCTCGACGGCCTTATCACCGTCGATCCAATGCTGAATATTACCGACGTCAATGAGACCATGTGCCGCATGTCCGGCTATTCGCGCGATGCGCTCATCGGAAAACCTTTTCCAGAGTTTTTCACGGATAGCAGACATGCCGCCGACGGCGTTCGCCTCACGCTCGACAAGGGCGCGGTCACCAACTACCAATTGACCCTGCGCGCGAAGGACAACAGCGAAAGCCTGGTGTCGTTCAACGCGGCAATCTTTAAGGATCAAGACGGCGCCGTGCGCGGCGTATTCGCCAGCGCCCGCGACATTACCGAACAGGCCCGACTTCAGAAACAGTTGGACGAAGAGCGCGCCTATAACCGTGGTCTTATCGAAGCCTCGGTGGACGGCCTGGTGACGGTCGACGAGAGCATGACCATCACCGATGTTAACGAAACCCTGTGCCGTATCGTGGGACGCCAGCGCACCCAATTGATCGGTTCGCCGTTCCCATCCTATTTCGTCGAGCGCGCCCTTGCCGAGGAAGGCGTGCGCCTCACGTTCAAACAGGGCGCCGTTACCAACTACGTTCTAACTCTGCAAGCTGCCGACGGCCATCTCGTGCCGGTGTCCTTCAATGCGGCTGTGTTTAAGGATGCGGCCGGAGGCGTTCGCGGAATTTTCGCCAGCGCGCGCGACATTACTGCCCAGAAAAAGCTGGAGCAGGAACTTGCGGGGTCTCAGACCTATACCCGTTCGTTGATCGAATCGAACGTGGATGCGCTCGCGACCACCGACGCTTTGGGCGTGATCACCGACGTCAACCAGCAAATGGAAATTTTGACTGGCTGTGCGCGCGACGAACTGATCGGCACACCCTTCAAAAATTACTTCACCGACCCACAGCACGCCGAGAAGGGCATCAAGCTGGTGCTGCAAGAAGGCAAAGTGACTAACTACGAGCTGACAGCCCGCAGCAAAACCAATGTCGAAACGGTCGTGTCCTATAACGCGGCGACGTTCTACGACCGCGACAACAAATTGCAGGGTGTGTTCGCCGCCGCGCGCGATATCACGGCCCAAAAGGCCCTGGAAAGCCAGCTTCGCGAACAGCAGACCTATTTGCGGGGCTTGATCGAGTCCTCGGTCGACGGGCTGATTACAGTTGATCCGGACGGCACCATCACGGATGTCAACGACCGCATGTGCCAGATGTCGGGATACGGTCGCGGCGAACTTCTAGGCACGCAATTCAAGGACTATTTCACCGAGCCCGAGCGGGCGTTCTCCGGTGTTGAGCAAACCTTCCGCGATGGTTACGTCACGGAATATGCTCTGACCGTTGTTTCACGCAGCCGGCGTCTTCTGCAAGTTTCGTTCAACGCTTCTGTCTTTAAGGACGAGGCTGGCGCCGTGCGCGGAATTTTCGCCAGCGCCCGCGATATCACCGACCGCGTGCGCCTCGAAGATCAGCTTCGCGACCAGCAAACTTACCTACGCGGCCTGATCGAAGCCTCGGTCGACGGGCTCGTCACCGTCGATCCCGACGGCTTTATCACCGACGTTAACGAGCAGATGTGCCGCATGAGCGGTTACGAGCGCGACGGTTTGATTGGCTCACCGTTCAAGCAATACTTCACCGAGCCCGACCGCGCCGATGCCGGCGTGAAGCAGACTTTTGCGTCCGGCGTCGTAACGAACTATGAACTCGTTCTAAAAACCAAAACCGGCCGCAAAGCTACGGTTTCTTTCAACGCCTCGGTCTTCCGTGCCGCCGACGGCAAGCTGCAAGGCATTTTTGCCAGCGCGCGCGATATTTCGGAGCAAGCCAGGCTTCAAGGTCAGCTTACCGAACAGCAGGCTTACAACCGATCACTGATCGAGGCGTCGGCCGATGCCCTATTCGCCATCGCGCCCGACGGCATTGTCACCGACGTCAATGAAGAGGCTACGCGCGTTACCGGCTATTCCCGTAAGCACCTGACCAACTCGGCGTTCCAGAATTACTTTACAGAACCCGAAGTGGCGACCTCGGGTGTCAAACAGACTCTCACCAAGGGCCGCGTCATCGGATACGAACTGGTGCTCATTACCCGCAACGGGCGCCGTGTACCGGTGTCGTTCAATGCCGGTGTATTCACTGACGCCGCTGGCAAGCCCCTCGGCATCCTTGCTGCCGCCCGCGACAACACCGAACAAAAGAAACTGGAGCAGCAGCTTCGGGATCAGCAGTTTTACAGCCGCTCGTTAATTGAATCCAACATCGACGCCCTCATGACTACCGATTCCGTGGGCGTGATCACCGACGTCAACCAGCAGATGGAGGCGTTGACCGGCTGTGCCCGCGATGAACTGATCGGTACGCCGTTCAAGAGTTATTTCACCGACCCAAGCCAGGCGGAAAACGGCATTCGCATGGTGTTGCAACAAGGCAAGGTGACCAACTACGAGCTAACCGCGCGTAGCAAAACCAATGTGGAAACGGTCGTATCCTATAATGCTGCGACGTTCTACGACCGCGACAACAAGCTCCAGGGGGTGTTCGCGGCCGCCCGCGATGTGACCGAGCGCAAGCGCTTCGAGCAGACATTGCAGGAAAAGAACATTGAACTGGAAAATGCCAATCGAGCAAAGGACGGCTTCCTGTCCAGCATGAGCCACGAGCTACGCACACCGCTCAATGCCATTATCGGCTATACCGGCACCTTGATGATGAAGCTGTCCGGAGAGCTGAACGAAGAACAAGAGTTCCAAATTCAGACCATTCGCACGAGCGGACGGCATCTCCTGTCCCTGATCAACGATCTTCTCGATCTCGCCAAGATCGAGTCGGGCAAGATCGAGTTGGATTTGGAGACCGTCGCCTGCCAGAGCGTCATCGACGAAGTGGCAACGAGTCTGAGGCCGCTGGCCGAAGAAAAGGGGCTCACGTTGGACATCAAAGCGCCGAAGCGTGAGGTGTCCGTCATGACCGACCGCCGCGCACTGAATCAGATTTTGATCAATCTGGTCAACAACAGCATCAAGTTCACCGATAAGGGCCGCATCGGTATTGAACTCGTCCACCGCCGCAGCAATGGCCGGGCGCAGACCCAGATCGTTGTGTCGGATACGGGTGTCGGTATTTCCGACGAGGGCCAATCTCAGTTGTTTCAAGCCTTCACCCAAGTCGGTCCAGCATCCGAGCGTGCTCAAGGAACCGGCCTTGGTCTACATCTTAGCCAGAAGCTTGCGAACCTCATTGGCGGGAAGATCACCCTAGAGAGCAAAGTGGGAAAGGGCAGCACGTTCACGCTGACCATCGATGAGGTCTAGCACAGTGAAGGAACGATAGATCAATGTCCGCGCGCATCCTCATCATCGAGGACAATAAGACCAATCTCGGCCTGGTCGTCTTCCTGTTGAAAAAGTTCAAGTACGCCTACAGCACGGCCATGACCGGCCGGGAGGGGCTCGACCTCATCCGCCGCGACAAGCCGGATGTCGTGATTTGTGACGTACAGCTTCCCGACATCAGCGGTCATGAAATTGTACGGGAAGTCAAAGCCGACCCTGCCCTGCGGCACATTTCCATGATCGCCGTGACGGCCATGGCTATGGTGGGGGATCGGGAGCGGTTGCTTGCTGCGGGCTTCGATGGGTACATCGCCAAGCCGATTGAGGCAGAAACCTTTATTCCATCAATGGAGAAATTTCTCCGCGCTGATCTGCGCCAGGGACAGCCGGCCTCAGCGTTGCCGAAGTCCGTCACTGCGCTTCGGCCCGTCCAAGCGACGGTGGCCAAGGCAACAATCCTCGTCATCGATAACTCATCGACCAATATCGGCGTTATCCGGCGCACGCTGGAATCGGTTGGATATCGCGTCGTATCTGCTTTGAACTTGAAATCGGCGCTGGCGCTTAAATGGGCGTCGCCGCCCGACCTGATCCTGTGCGACGTACACATGCCCGACGGCAACGGCTTCGAGGCGTTGACCGCCGTGCGCAAGCACGAAAGCTTGCGCACATCGCCCTTTGTATTTTTGTCCTCCACCATCTGGCTTGAACAGGATCGCGCCAGAGGGCTGGCCATGGGTGCGCAGCGGTTCGTCGCCCGGCCTGCGGAGCCCGAGGCGTTGATCGCCGAGGTGGCGGACTGTCTTGCGGTGGTGGGGAGATAAAAATGGCGAAAATCCTTCTGGTCGATGATCGGGCGATGAACCGGCGGTTCTTGAAAACGCTGCTAGAGGCATTCAAGCATCAGACAATCGAAGCCGCAGATGGCGAGGAGGCGCTTCGCATCGTTCGGGACACGAAGCCAGACCTTGTCATATCCGATATCGTCATGCCCAAGATGGACGGGTTCGATCTGGCGAAACGTATTAACGTCGATCCGGATTTGAAGCATATCGTCGTTATTTTTTATACGGCCACTTACCGGCAAGCCGGACTCAAACGGTTTGCGAACGAATGCGGCGTCAAATATGTGATCGCCAAGCCGTCCGAGCCGCAAGTGATTCTCGATGTCGTCGCCAAGGCTCTCGGCGAAACGTCTGCCGCGCCGAGCGTCGCTGCTCCACGCGTTCGGCCGACCAATCAGCTAGACGCCAGTTATCTTGAGACGGTGACCGATCTGACGGCCGTTGCCATGCGACTTACGACAATGGTCGAGCTTGGCATCGATCTCACCCTGGAACGGGAGCTTAGACCTCTCCTTCGGAAATTGGTGCATGCCACACAGGACATCGTGAATGCCCCATACGTTGGTGTCGGCGTGCTAAGCGATGACGGCCTGACATTCGACCATTTTGAGACGATTGGTATAGATTCCGAAATCATAGAAACTGGTCGCGCTTGGCCGGTCTCAGGCAGCGCGGCTGTTAAGGCGGTCCTGGCCGGTGATGTTGTCCATCAAGTCGGTCTCAAAGACGCCGGCGCGGTAGGGTTGCCGCAGAGTCATCCTCCGGTCGAGTGCATCATCATGGCCCCGGTGCGCACGCTCGATGCAATTGCGGGGTGGTTGTACCTGGCGCGTCGGCCGGGGGAAAAGCCGTTTGGCGAGGAGGATGTTCGCGTCGCGTCAAAACTGGCGCTTATACTTGCGTCGACTTATGAAAATGCGCGGCTCTACGAGGAGATTCAACTTCACGCAGAAGAAATGCGCGACCAAATCGGCCGGCGCGAAAAAGCGGAACACGCCTTGAGGGCGTCGGAAGCTGCCTTGCACGAATCAATGAAAATGGAAGCTCTGGGCCATCTCACCGGCGGCGTTGCCCACGACTTCAACAATATGCTGGCGGTCGTTCGTACCAATGCCGAGGATCTTATCGAGGATCTCAAGGATACGCCCCACTACGACCAGGCGGAAATGATACTTCATGCCGCCACCAGGGGAGCCGAAACCGTGGCGCAACTCATGGCGTTCTCGCGCAAGCAGGAATTGATGCCGAAGACCATTGATTTGAACGCCCGTCTCGATCCCTTCGCGCGCCTGTTGCGCCGGGCCATACCCGAGAACATTTCTATAGAAATCATCAAAGATGGCAACCTGTCCCCAATTACTGTCGATCCGGGGCGACTGGAGAATGCGATTCTGAATCTGGCGATCAACGCCCGCGATGCCACGCCCGGCAGCGGCACGATTACGATTCGGACTCAGGCCGCGACCTTGAGTCTCGTCGACGTAGACGGGCGTGACGGCATGGAGGCGGGGCCTCACGTCATGATCTCAGTGGCCGACACCGGAACCGGGATGACGCCCGAGATCATTAAGCGTGTCTTCGAGCCATTCTTCACCACCAAGGAAGTAGGCAAAGGCACAGGACTAGGCTTGAGCATGGTATTCGGTTTCGCCAAACAGTGCGGTGGCGACGTAAGAATTGAAAGCGAACCGGGGCACGGCACGACCATGACCATCGTGCTGCCGCTGGTCGCCAGGGATATCAGAAATGATTCGAAGCCCGTGAAGACTGCGGCCACACCCGCCAAACCATCCGCCACCCCTGCGCGGTCCGGCCCGACAATTGCGGGCAAGATTCTTGTGGTCGAGGACGACGATCTGGTTCGTCAAAGCGTGACCGCGAAACTGAAGCGCCTGGGCCTTTCCGTGACCACGGCCATCTCGGCACGCGATGCCATCGCCACCCTTGAGCGCTCGGCGGACTTCGATCTGGTCATGAGCGATGTGATCATGCCCGGCGACATGAGCGGGGCTGACTTGATACGCGAGATGGCCGTCCGTTGGCCGACCATCCGGCCACTGCTGACTTCGGGTTATACCGAGAACAATCTACTCGGGAAGATCAAGATGCCACCCAGTGTGCGTCTGCTATCGAAACCCTATTCCAACGCCGACTTGGCCACCGCCATCCGCGAGACGATGGGAAAGTCAATTGCCACTCGGTGAGCGGCGGGCCGATTACGGCATTCGCGACCCCGTTTGAGTATCACCGGACGCTTGGAACTCGTTCGTACTCTCAGCGGAGACCCCCTTCCGCTTCCACGCAGATCACCCTGAGCGCTCGATATCGCGCCTGTCGCACCGTTCAGACACGCAAGCCCGATTTTCCCATACGTATATATACCTATGACTTTGCGACGGTTCCCGGACTCGGTTCATCCCTGTGGGGTTAACGACGACCCGACCGGTCTGAACACGAGGGAACGTAGTCTCATGAAGCGATGTCAGCGAACAAGCCCAGGCCGTCCGGCGAACGACAATGCACGTATAGGTGCGGCGGGGGTAGTAACGGCGGCAGGCATACCGACCCCGGACGTATATGTGCTGTCAGATGCGCCAACAGCCCCATACGTATACGTGGCGTCTGTGGGGCAAGGGTCTAACACGGCAGGAGCGCGCCGGATTAGGTCGCAGGCTACGTGAGGCCGAGGCGAAGCTGGGCCGACTCTACGACGCCCTGGAGCGCGGCACGGTCGATCAGGACGAATACTTTAAGCGGCGGGTGAGCACGGCCACGGCGGAGTGCGACGAGATTATCCGCCTCCAAGCGCAAGCCGACAGGCGCGCGGCCCTACCCCAAGGCGTCATCACGCCCAAGAAGCTGGAGGCTTTCTCCAGGGGCATGGAAGACATGCTGCGGAATGGAGATATCCAGTTCCGCAAAGCCTATCTACGGTTCCTGGTCGGGAAAGTGGAACTCGCGGACGGCGAAATACGGCTCAGTGGTTCGAAGAACGCACTGTTAGCTGCCGTACAGGCGGGCCTGCCCGATCAATCGGGGGGAGTGCCCACTTTGGTCCAAGAATGGCGCGCCCGAAGAGACTCGAACTCCTAACCTTCTGATCCGTAGTCAGATGCTCTATCCAATTGAGCTACGGGCGCGCGGGGGTCGTATATGATGGCCGTTGCGGCGATAACCGCCGTAAATGCCGCCGTTAACAGTTTACCCGCGGCGGGGATTTGGCGCAAAACCGCCCCTCCCTGCTCGCGGGCGGCCTGTGGATACTAAGATCGCGGACCAGGCGCAAGAAAAACCTGGATTACCCGCCCGACCGGAACGGACATTGCGACCCGCGCGCCATGACAATACGCAAATGCGCGCTTTCGGCCTTCAGGCCGCTTGTTCTTGTAAATTCCATCGCGTAAAGTCGCAATCGTCGTGGGGTAAACCGAAAAACTGGTTCATCCCCAAGCCTTTGCGGGACAATCCCAAAGGTTAGATAGCGGGGCGAAGCGAAGGCGGCCGCCGGTGCGTGGGCCGCGCGGATTGCGGGATAGTGTGATGATGCTGGTGCAGGGGTTGTCCATTCGTCGGCGCGGTGTCGAGCGCTGGCGTTACCGGGGTCTGTTGGCCTTACCGGTCGTTTTCGCCCTTGCCGCATGCGCCACAGATAGTAATGGCAACACGGTTTTCTCGTCGCCGCAAGAACCCAAGACCGTCAACGTTCCCACCGCCACCGTCACCCCTGAGGCGGTTGCCGCCGCAGCGACCCCGTCCTCGTCCAATTTCGGCGTCACCGTCGTCGGCCAAAAGGTCGCCCAATTCCGCAACGATTTCGAGAAGTTGAAGGCCAATACGGAAACCCGGAGCGCGCAACTCGACACCATCCGCGCCCAGACCGTGACCAACGTCGAGGCCTATCATGCCCTGGTCGGCGGCATCCGCTCGCGCCTGCAGATGGGCTCGACCCCCGGTAACCCGGAACTGCTCGCCCAGTGGAATCAGGCGCAGACCCAGCTGACCCAGATCGACAGCGACGTTCAGACCCTGGACAAGCTGTCGGCACAGGTTTCAGCCGATGCGGCCACCTCCGCCTATCTGCTGGACAGCATCCGCGCGTCATACTCCCTTTCGGGCGCCCTGGAGGAAGATCACCGCCAGCTCCGCATCCTCGAAGACGAAGTGGACCAGAACGCGATTGTGATCGACCGCGCCCTGCAAGGCCTGAACGACGAGATCAACCGCCAGCAGCAGTATGTCACCAACGAGCGCACCTCCCTGGTTGCCTTGGCGGCGGACATCAACGCCGGCCAGTCCTACGGCATGGCCATGCGTCGTGCCGCACCCGCCCGCGACATGGCGCCGGCCAGCGCGCCGCAGCAGGGTTTCGGCGAGCGCCGCCCGCTGGTGGTGATCCGCTTCGACAAGCCCGACGTGGCCTATGAACCGGCGCTGTATCAGGCCCTCAGCCGGGCCCTTGAGCGCCGTCCCGACGCGGTGTTCGATCTGGTGGCGGTGTCCCCCGACGGCGGCAGTGCCGCACCGGCCAAGCAGCGGGCCGACGCCGTCCTGAAATCCATGACCGGCATGGGCCTGCCCTCCGACCGCGTCTCCGAAAGCGCCATGGCCAGCGCCACGGCCAAAACGCCGGAAGTGCACATCTACGTGCGCTGATCAGGCCGCAGAACCGCTCTCAACGTTTCACACGCGTTTTTTCTTCGCGCGCCGTCCGGCATGACACCAACTTAAACTCTTTGGATCGCCACGTTGTCGATCAGCCGCGCATTCCCCATATGCGCCGCCGCTAGAATGCGGCCGGGCTCGCGGATGCTCTTGAGTCGCGCCAAAGTTTCTTCGTGGCGCGCGTCCACATAGTCGATTTTGGAAAATCCCGCCTGCAGAATTTTCTCCCGTGCGACGGCAAGCGCGGCCGTGATGTCGCCACCGGCGGCGATATCGGCAGCTGCGGCCGTGATCGCGCGGTAGAGCGCGGGCGCACGCGCACGCTCCGCCGCCGTGAGATAGGCGTTGCGTGACGACATCGCCAGCCCATCGCCCTCGCGCACGGTCGGTACGCCGATGATGTCCACGGGAATATTCAGGTCGACCGCCAGCCGCTTGATGATGGTGAGCTGCTGATAATCTTTTTCGCCGAATAGTGCGATGTTCGGCCCGGCTTGCAGCAGAAGCTTGGTCACCACCGTGGTGACGCCGTCGAAATGTCCACGGCGATGGGCACCGTCGAGCATGGTGCTAAGGCCCGCCACACGCACGCTTGTCGCGTATCCCTTTGGGTACATGGTCGCCACATCGGGCGCGAACAGCAGGTGCACGCCGGCAGCCGCGAGCATCTGAAAGTCCGTCGATTCCTGGCGCGGATAGGCGGCAAGATCCTCACGTGGGCCGAACTGTTTCGGATTGACGAAAATGGTGGCGACAACGCGATCGGCCATTTGCTGGGCGCGCGCCATCAATGTGAGATGACCGTTGTGCAGGGCGCCCATGGTCGGCACCAGGGCCACGGATTGATGATCGCGGCGCCAAGCGCCGATGCGCCGACGCAAGGCGTCGATATCGCGCACGATAACGGTTGAGTCGGCGTCGGCGGCGGCCATCGAAAGAACCTCAAAGATAATCGCCGGCTTATAGCGTGTCGTGCGCCAAGGAGCTAGTGAGACGGATTTGACATTCAAGGCGCGGGGCGCCGGGAGATTCAATCGTTTCCGCGTCGTCCTTTGATTCCAACATTCGCCAGACAGCCGCCCGAACCGGGATGCGAATGTTCGAACGGACCACTAGCCGCGCTTGCCTTTGGTTCCGGCGCCGAAGACCTGTTCCGGCCCCGGAAAACGGCGCGCGCGGACATCGGCGGCATATCGTGCCACCGCCTCGGAAACCGCTTCGCCCAACTCGGCATAGCGCTTGACGAACTTGGGCGTGAAGGTGCCGAACAGGCCGAGGATATCCTCGGCGACAAGAATCTGCCCATCGCAGGCGGGTGAGGCGCCGATGCCGATGGTGGGAACGTCGATCACACCGGTGATCGACCGCGCCACGGGTTCGACCGTACCCTCCACCACCACGGAAAACGCACCGGCGCTAGCGATGGCGGCCGCGTCGGCGACAATATCGTCGGCCTCGGCATTGGTACGGCCACGAGCGCGATAGCCGCCCAGCTGATTGACCGACTGGGGCGTGAGGCCCACGTGCCCCATGACCGGTATGCCGCGCGAGGTCAGAAAATGGACGGTCTCGGCCATCTCCCGTCCGCCTTCGAGTTTGATTCCGGCGCAGCCGGTCTCGGCCATCACCCGTGCGCAGGCCTTGAACGCTTCGGCCGGCGAAGCCTGATAGGACCCGAACGGCATATCGACGATGACGCAGGCGTGGGTTGAGCCGCGCACCACCGCCTTGCCGTGTTCGATCATCATGTCGAGGGTAACGCCGAGGGTGGTCTCCATGCCGTAGACCACCATGCCGACGGAATCGCCCACGAGCAGCAGGTCCACGTGTTTGTCCATGAACCGCGCCATGGGCGCCGTATAGGCCGTGAGGCACACGATGGGTTCGGCGGTGCGGCCGGCAGACTTGCGCGCGGCGATGTCGCGCACGGTCATGCGCCGCGACGGCATGCTGCCGGAGGTTCCCACTTGTGCAATCGTGCTCACCGGAATGTCCCGCTTCTCACATTTTCAAGAACGCGACCGGTAATACCACATCACCGCGGCGATTGCCGCCACCAGCAGCACGAGACCCAGCACCGACGACAGGTTCATCGCTCCACAATCCGCAAAGCTCGGGTCCACAAGGCCAGATCCCCCATGACTTTCATCCCTTCGTGCCCCCTTCGCGCCACCGCGCGGTGCGTGAAGCGGATTTGACGTTCGCGACCTACCGAACCGGGGGGCGAATGTTAGAATCGGAGCACTTGTCCAGAAACCCCGCAAATACGGGATTTTACCCGGCGCAACACCCTGAAATTGGCCCCAAATGGCGGAATTCGGCCGGTTGGGCGTTGACTCACCCGTCCCCCGACCGCTATACACCGGCGCCCCAATCCGAGGGAATGCTCCCGCACCCGACGGGGGGTGTTCTTTTTTCGAGCTGAACTGGAGTGTCGACGTGAAACGCACCTATCAACCGAGCAAGCTCGTGCGCAAGCGCCGCCATGGCTTTCGTTCCCGCATGGCCACCGTTGGCGGCCGGAAGGTCATATGCAGCCGTCGCGCCAAGGGCCGTAAGCGCCTGTCCGCTTAACGTCGCCATTCCAAAATTGACCGTATCGACCGCGGAATCCGTAAGGGCGCGATAGCACATTGAAAATGGCGGATATAACCCGCCGTCCCCGAATGTGGGTGCCGAGGTAGTAAGCACCATGCGCCGGACCTGGTCCCCCTTAAAACAGCGTGCCGACTTCCTGCGTATCGCCGCCGCGGGCATGCGTCGGGTGACGCCCGGCTTCATTCTCCAGGCCGCCGCCACGGCGCCGGGACAATCTGGACGGATCGGCTTTACCGTCAGCCGCAAGGTCGGAAACGCTGTTGCACGCAATCGTGCCAAGCGCCGCCTGCGCGCCCTGGCGGATTGCGTGATCGGACCCCAATTGGCGGAACAGGGAACCGGAAAGCTGGATGTGGATATGGTGTTGATCGGACGGGGCGAGGCCCTGACGCGGGATTTCACCGCCATGGTCAGCGATCTTCAACATGCCGTCGCCCGTGTCGCCCAGGGGAAATCCGACGGACCGCCGAAACACAAATCGGCACGAAATCCGGCGGAAGCGGGACAGCGGCGCCCCAAGGGACCGAGCGGCACATGAGAATTGTCTCTCTCCTGCTCATGGGCGTGATTCGCACCTACCAGCTCATTCTGTCTCCGGTGCTGGGTTCCCGGTGCCGTTTTACGCCGGGATGTTCCGCCTATGCCATGGAGGCGATCGACCGCCACGGCCCGGTGCGGGGAACGTGGCTGGCGTTGCGGCGTCTGGCGCGATGCCATCCGTGGGGCGGTGCCGGCTTCGATCCGGTTCCTGCGCCGCGGACCCGCACCTGTTCACACAGCCATTCATCACACGCTCGTGGTCCGCTCCCAACACTTGGAATCCAAGCATTGGGTGAATCGGCCCACTCATTTAAAAGAAAGCCGCGCCAATCAGACGACCGTAACCGTCTGATTCGTACCGCGGCGGGACAGTCATTTTTGTCGGGACACTGATCATTCCATGGGCGAACAACAAAACTTTCTCATCGCCGCCGTCATATCCCTGGCCATTCTCATCGGCTGGCAGACGTACTTCGCGCCCAAGCCGCAACCAAAGCCTGTTGCCTCGGCCACGCAGACGCGTGAGAACACGGCACCTGTTGTCGGCGGCGGCACAACGACGGTCCCCAATGCCGACGGCTCGCCGAGCATCCCGGCGCCTGTTACCGGACCACGCCTGGCTGTGCGCACGCCGCACCTTCACGGCGAGATCGCCCTGACCGGATTGCGCTTCGACGACATTACGCTGGCCACCTATCACGAGACCCACGACCTTTCGAGCCCGGAGATCACACTGCTGTCACCGGCATCCGCGCCCAAACCCTATTACGCCGAAGAAGGCTGGATCTCCGAGAGCCCCACGACCAAAGTGCCGGGGCCGGATACTGTTTGGACGCCCGAAAATCCTGACGCGACTCTCACCGACACCACGCCCGTGGTTGTGACCTGGGACAACGGCGAAGGATTGCGCTTTGTCCGCACCATCCATGTGGATCAGAATTATTTATTCACCACTGAACAGACGGTGGAGAATCACGGCGACAAGGCTGTGACTCTTTACCCGTACGCGCTGGTGGCGCGTCTCGATAAGCCCGAGTTCAAACAGATATACCTCTCATTCGAGGGGCCGCTGGGCGTATTCGACCGTACCGAGAAGGACGTCAAATACGACACGCTGAAGAAGGAAGGCCGCGAGACCGTGGACTCCACCGGCGGCTGGATCGGCATTACCGATAAATACTGGCTGACGGCCGTCGCGTTCGATCAGAGCATGAAAGTCGTCGGCAGCTTCAATCACACCATGACCGGCGAGCGGGACCGCTACCAGACCGACCTGCGCGGCGAGGCGCTCACGCTTCAGCCCGGCGAATCCAGAACCGTGAAAAGCTATGTGTTTGCCGGCGCCAAGGAACTGGAGCTGCTCGACGGCTACGCCAACGATCCAGGTCTCTCCCGCTTCGATCTGGCGATCGACTTCGGCTGGTTTTATTTCCTGACCAAACCGTTCTTCTATGCGCTGCTGTGGCTGAAGGGTGCGCTGGGGAATTTCGGACTGGCGATTCTGGCGCTCACGACCGTACTTCGCCTGCTCATGTTCCCCATCGCCAACAAACAGTTCGCGGCCATGGCCAAGATGAAGGCGCTGCAGCCAGAGATGAAGCGTCTGCAGGAACGTCACGCCAATGACCGCACCAAACTCAATCAGGAAATGATGGAGTTGTATAAGCGGGAGAAGGCCAATCCGGTGGCCGGCTGCCTGCCAATCCTCATCCAAATTCCCGTGTTCTTCGCTTTGTACAAAGTGCTCTACGTCACCATCGAAATGCGCCAGGCGCCGTTCTACGGCTGGATTCACGATCTGTCGGCGCCTGACCCCACGACGCTGTTCAATATCTTCGGCCTTCTTCCCTTCACGCCGCCGTCATTCCTGCATATCGGTGCCCTGCCGATCCTCTACGGCATCACCATGTTTCTGCAGCAGCGTCTGAGCCCCCAGCCGGCGGACCCGGTGCAGGCAAGAATGATGATGTTCATGCCCCTGTTCTTCACCTTCCTGTTCGGGACCTTTCCCGCCGGGTTCGTGATCTATTGGGTCTGGAGCAATACGCTCGGCATCCTTCAGCAGTGGGTTCTCACCCGCCGCAACGCGCCGCAGCCCGCCAAAGCCTGACCGGGGACCTGATCATCATGGCGGGCAGCGACGCGATCTCCGGTTCTCTGCCCAACCCGGTGTTTGATCCCGCCGTCATTGAGGCTGGACGGCGGTTGTTCATCCGCCCCTGCGCCTTTGTCCGCGGCGTGTTGGAGCTGGCCAAGATGCCCGACCCGATTTTCCCGGAGGTGGCGTTCGCCGGGCGTTCCAATGTTGGCAAATCGAGCCTGATCAACGCCCTGACCGGTCATGGCGGATTGGCGCGGGTGTCCGACACGCCGGGCCGGACCCAGGAGATCAATTTCTTTGAACTGGGCAACCGCCTCATGCTGGCCGACCTGCCCGGCTACGGCTACGCCGCTGCCCCCAAGGACAAGGTCGCGGCGTGGACGGAGGTCATCAAGACCTACCTCAAGGGGCGTCCCACCTTGCGGCGAGCCCTGGTGCTGATCGATTCCCGCCATGGCCTCAAGCCGGTCGACCAGGGCATCCTCACCCTCATGGATGATTCCGCCGTCAACTACCAGATTGTTCTGACCAAAGCCGACAAGATGAAGCCTGGACCCCTCGCCGCCCGGTGTGCGGAGGTGACGGCGGAATTAACCAAGCATGTCGCCGCCCATCCTGACATTCTTGTGACAAGCTCTTTTACCGGCGACGGCCTCGCGGAAGTGCGCGCCGCCTTGTCAGAGCTGGCTCGTCCAGAGTAGGTATCGCAAATCCTCTCCATCTCGGAGCCGCCCTGTTTATGACCACCGATAAGAACGACAACGACGATACTTGGCTGCAGAAAGCGGGCATCCTGGCCGAGGCCCTGCCGTACATGCGCGAGCATTCCGGCGAAACCGTGTGCGTCAAGTACGGCGGCCACGCCATGGGCGACGAACAGGTGGCCGAACGGTTCGCCAAGGATATCGTGCTGCTGAAGCAAGTCGGTATCAATCCCATCGTCGTGCACGGCGGCGGACCGCAGATCGGCGCCATGCTCGATCGGCTCAAGATCAAGAGCTCCTTCATCGACGGCCTGCGCGTGACCGACGGCGAGACCGTGGACATCGTGGAAATGGTGCTGTGCGGCTCCATCAACAAGGCGATCGTCTCGGCCATCAACAAGGCCGGCGGCTTCGCCGTGGGGATGTCGGGCAAGGACGGTAACCTGATCAAGGCGCGGAAACTGCGGCGGTCGAAAAAGGATCCGGGATCGAATATCGAGAAGATTCTCGACCTCGGCTTTGTCGGCGAGCCGGAGGAGATCAACCCGCACATTCTCGACACGTTCGAGAAGTCCGACATCATCCCGGTGATCGCGCCCATCGGCGTGGGGCCCAACGGCGAGACATATAACATCAATGCCGACACGGTGGCGGGCGCCGTGGCGGCGGCAGCGGGCGCGGCGCGTCTGCTCATGCTGACCGACGTGCCGGGTGTCCTCGACGATACCGGCCGCCTGATTAAGGAAATGACCGTAGAGCGCGCCAAGACGCTGATTCAGTCGGGAACCATTTCCGGCGGCATGATCCCCAAAGTGGAAACCTGCCTGGACGCGGTCCGGGGCGGCGTCGGTGCTGCCGTAATCATCGACGGACGGGTGCCCCACGCGGTCCTGCTCGAACTGTTCACGCCATCGGGCGCGGGCACGTTGATTCGGGCGCGGTAAACCGTAAGGCTATTTTTATTGTCACCCTCGTGCTTGACACGAGGGTCCAGAGCCACAAACGCAAGTGCTTGTAACCCTGGGTCCTCGGCCGCGCGCAAAAGCGTGCATCTTATTGATGGCGGGCCTTCGCCCGCCGGGCCCGAGGACGACATAGAAGTCCTGACATCACAGGGGCCAATGCCGAACAATCCCAACCTCGCCCATATCGACACGTGGGTCTTCGATCTCGACAACACGCTCTATCCGGCGAGCGCCCATCTGTTCGGCCAGATCGACCGCCGCATGAAGGCGTTCATCGCCCGGGAACTCAACCTCTCTCCCGACGACGCACACACGCTGCAAAAACGCTATTACTGGGAACATGGCACCACCCTGCGCGGCCTGATGATCAACCACAATGTCGACGCGGATGCGTTTCTCGATTTCGTCCACGACATCGATCATGCGGTCCTTGCCCCCGCCCCCGATCTGATGGCCGCCCTGCAGCGGCTGCCCGGCCGCAAGTTCATCTACACCAACGGCACGAC
>SCTM01000170.1 GCA_004297485.1 Rhodospirillaceae bacterium | reverse complement strand
CTCGGCCTTCTCGGCGGCGGTGGATCAATTCTGGCGGTCCCGCTGTTGATCTACTTCGTGGGTATCGCCGATGCCCATGTGGCCGTAGGCACAAGCGCGGTAGCCGTGGCCGCAAGCGCTTTGATCAATCTGCTTCTCCATGCGCGCTCGGGCACCGTAAAGTGGCCGTGTTCCCTCGCATTTGCGGCCAGCGGCGTCCTCGGAGCTCTGGCCGGCGCCGAACTCGGACAGGCGGTGAGCGGGCAAAAGCTCCTCGCTGCGTTCTCCGTAGCCATGGTGGGTGTCGGGATCAGCATGCTCCGACGTCCGGCCGGCGCGGGCGATGCCGATGTGCGGATCGATATGCGTATCACCATGAGACTGGTTCCCACCGGGCTGATCACCGGGTTGGCATCGGGCTTCTTCGGGATCGGCGGCGGCTTTCTTATCGTTCCCGGCCTCATGGGCGCGGCCAACATGACAATGATGAACGCGGTTGGGTCGTCCCTGGTAGCGGTTACAGCCTTCGCCGCCGCAGGCGCCGCAAGTTATGCCAAAGCCGGCCTGGTGGATTGGCAGGTCGCCGTGAGTTTCATCGGCGGAGGACTTATCGGCGGATTGGCCGCGCAACCTCTCGGACGGCGACTCGCATCACGGAAGGCGCTGCTCACGCGCATTTTCGCCGTGCTTATTTTCTGCGTCGCGGCCTACGTGATGGCACGCTCGTTCAGGTAAGACACAGCCGTCATCAAGGCTTTGATGTGCCGACACCGACAATTTTGTAGATCGGACACCAGCTCATCAGCGCCGTGATGATGGGCACGATGCCAAGAAGTCCGACCCAACGCCAATCGCCCTGCACCCAAAACGGCAAGGATAAGAGAACGAGACCGATGATAATGCGGGCGATCCGGTCAGCAGTTCCGACGTTCGGTGTCATGGCGCGCTCCCTTAGCTGAAAATGCCCCTCAACTATGAAACAATGAAGGCCTCGCGGCGTTGATCTGGATCAAGCCCGCAGGCCCGTCTTAGCCCAAATCTGGCGAGATCATACGCCATTGGAAGATTCGGCCGCTCTCGTAATGGAATTACATCATGACCCGAACAGTTAGTCGCCGTCGATCAATCGTAAAGGCCATCACCTATCGCGTGATCATTATGTGTCTCGACTTCGCGACGATTTACATTTTCACCCATACCGTCCGCGTCGCCCTCGGTTTTATGATTGCGAGCAATGTCTACACATCGATAGCGTACTTCTTCCATGAGCGAGCCTGGTCCCGCAGCATGTGGGGAATCGACGAGATCTGACTTCGATATCGCCAGACACGAGCAATAAGGAGCCGTCGGCTAAATCGGCCGACAAAACTCCGGCCCCTGATTGCGTACGTTGGACATGCGCGGATCAACCGGGACCATGGTCAGCCATTCCGGTGGGCATGGACGCATCAATGCCGCCAGTTGTTCCTCGGTCGCCTCCACCTCGCCTAGCCACATCGAGACATCCTCCGGCGCCAGGATCACCGGCATGCGATCATGCAATTGCGCCACCAACGCATTCGCTGCGGTGGTGATGATCGTGAAGGTGCGCAGGATCTCGCCGCCCTCCAGCCTCTTGCTTTCCCACAGCCCGGCGACCGCCATAAGCCGGCCGTCCGCGCGCGCGATCAGATAGGGCTGCTTCTTCCCGCCAGGCTGCTTCTTCCACTCATAAAACCCATCGAGGGGAATGATGCAGCGACGCCCTGCGCGCCACGCCCCGCGGAACGCAGGTTTATCCCTCAGGGTCTCTGCCTTGGCATTAATGGTCGAGAACGCGGGTTTTTCACCTATTGCCCAGTTCGGCACCAGCCCCCACCGCAACAGGTTCAAGGATCTGCGGCCGGTGTCAGGATTGCGGCGGATAACGGGAAAGTCCTCCGTTGGTGCGCCGTTCCAGCGCGGCGGAAAATTGATGGCCGGCGGCGGCGCCATCAGGAACTGCAGGCCGATTTCAATACATTCGGTGACGAGTTTGGCGCGCCCGCACATGCGTGGTTCAGCCGGCGGCGGCGCTAGCCGCACTCAGCCCTACGGCGGGCGATATGAGTCGATGGGTAGTCATAAGGCATCTCCGGACGGCGGGATGGATCGCGCGCACGATCATAGCAAATTGGTCGAGAATTTGTGCGCCGCGCCAGACCGTGCGGTTATCGGTCTGAATCGATACAATTCTTGCCTAATCCCCGTATCTGGGTAGGTTGACTGTCGACTTCGCAAACCTTCATGGGAGGGGCGTTCGCGTGTCCGACAATATCCACATGGGCATCCGAGTTCTTGTATTGCGCGCCTACGCACTGCTGTTGCTTGTCGTCGGGATTGCCTTAGCCGGCGGCGGCGGATACCTGCTCAGCCTCGGCGGCTCGCCCTACTATATTCTGGCCGGGATCGCAGTTCTGCTGAGCGGCATACTGCTATGGCGGCGGCGGGCGGAAGGTGCTGCGCTTTATGGCCTGATGCTGCTGACGACGCTGGCCTGGGCTCTGTGGGAAGCTGGCTACGACGGCTGGGCATTGATGCCGCGCGTACTGGCGCCAGCGGTACTGGGACTCGTCCTGGTCGTCCCTTGGATCCGGAGCGCGCTGATCCGGCATTCGGCGGCTTGGTCCGGCGCTCGCCTCATCGGTGCGGTCGTTTTCGCCATCGCCGCAGGCGTAGCGCTTCATACATTTATACCGCCGTACGCTCCAATCGATCCGCTCTATCAGACCGGCATGACCACCGCCCCTACACCGAACGCGGCGCCGCAGGCCGGTGTGGTGGATGGAGATTGGCGCAACTACGGCAACGATCCGGGCGGGAGCCGGTTCAGTTCCCTCGCCCAGATCACGCCTGAAAATGTCGCCCAGCTTGAACCCGCCTGGTCATATCGGATGAACGCCGATGCGAGCGTGATCGAGACAACGCCGCTGAAGATCGACCGGACGCTCTATGTATGCTCGGCCAAAAACGATGTGGCCGCCCTGGACGCGGAGACCGGCAGGCAAATCTGGCGTTTCGATGCCGGGGTCGACGTCACCACGGTTCCCCTATTTAACTGTAGGGGTGTGGCCTATTACCGCACGCCTGACGCCACGGGCCCATGCGCCGAGCGAATCATCACCAATACAGTCGATGCCCGGCTGATCGCCCTTGATGCCCATGACGGCACGCCTTGCCGCAATTTCGGTATCAATGGTCAAGTCTCCCTGACCACCGGAATGGGCGACGTGACGCCAGGCTATTACTACCCGACCTCCGCGCCCACGGTGGTTCAAGGCAAGATCGTAATCGGCGGCTCGGTGGCGGACGATCAGTATTGGGGCGAGCCCTCAGGTGTGATCCGCGCCTTCGACGCCGTGACCGGCAAGCTTGTCTGGGCGTGGGACATGGGCCACCCCGACCGCGCCACCGAGCCAGCCGCGGGCGAAACCTACACGCCGTCCACGCCCAACGCCTGGGCCCCCATGAGCGCCGACGAAACATTAGGGCTGGTCTATGTCCCCCTGGGCAATCCAACGCCCGACTATTTTGGTGCGCAACGCCGGCCCTTCGACGAGCAATACAACGATGCTGTGGTTGCTCTCGATGCCACAACCGGCAAGCCGCGTTGGTCATTCCAGACCGCGCACCATGATCTGTGGGATTACGACAACCCTGCGCAGCCGACGCTGGTGGACTATCCTACCGCCAACGGCGTGGTTCATGCGCTGTTGCAGCCGACCAAACGCGGCGAGTTATTTGTGCTCGACCGCGCCACTGGTGTTCCGCTGAGCCCTGTGGAAGAACGCCCGGCGCCGCAGACTGGCTCTGTGCCCGAGGAACAACGCATCTCCCCGACCCAGCCTTTCGCCGTCGGCATACCGTCGTTTCGCGGTGCCGATCTTGTGGAAGGCGACATGTGGGGCATCACGCCTCTCGATCAACTGTGGTGCCGCGTCAAATTCCGCGAGGCACGCTACGACGGCCCACTCACGTTGCCGGGGCTAACCCCGTCCATCGCGACGCCAGGATATTTAGGTGGGATGGAATGGGGCGGCGTCGCCATCGACACCGGACGCCATATGGTTATCGTGAATTCCAACCTTGTCCCCAATTACCCGCGGCTGGTGCCACGCGCAGAAGCCGAAAAGTTGGGCCTGAAGCCTTTCACCGCCGGGCACGCTTCGGAAATGTCCCTGGGCATGAAATATCCGCAGGAAGGTACGCCCTATGGAATGCTGACCGGCCCATTCTTCTCGCCCTTCAAGATTCCCTGCAATCATCCCCCATATGGACGGTTGAGCGCAGTGGACCTCACCACGGGCAAGCTGATCTGGACCCGGGTTTTCGGCACCTCGCAGGAACTCGGCCCCATGGGCATCAGGTCGCATCTGCCACTGCCCATCGGAACTCCCTCAAGAGGCGGAGCGGTTGTCACACAGAGCGGCCTATTCTTCATCGGCGCATCGACGGATAGATCCTTGCGCGCGTACGAAACCGCCACGGGCAAGTTATTATGGCAAGCGTCGTTGCCCGGCGGCGGATCAGCGACGCCCATGACCTACGTATCTCCCGACAGCGGCCGGCAGTTCGTTGTGATCGCCGCGAGCGGATTCGATAGCGTTCACGTCACCAAGGGTGATTACATCGTCGCCTACGCCCTGCCGAGAAACGAAGGTAAGTAGGCCTTGCGACGTCAACGCGGCAAAGGATTCTATGGCTAGCCGATTGCCGCGATGGCTGCCTTCACCGCCGCTTCGACGTGATCCACGTCGACCGTGAAATCGGAGAACAGCGACGGCTGCCCCGGTGTCTCCAGCATGTCGCCAACAACGCAGGCATAGCCAAGACCAGCCATGCACGCGATCTCATGGAAAGCGACGATGACCCGCTTTTCGTGGGTCAATTCCACCATCATTCCGCCGGGCGACATGAATACTGAATTGGTCATGGCCGCGCCGTGGGGCCCGACGACAATGCGCGCCTCACGAAAGGCTTCGATCTGACCGTCAAACGACAGGCTGCCGGGGTCGATAACCTCGAATCCATATCCTTCAAGCATACGGCGAATGGCCGGTTCGGTGGGGATACGGCGTCGCCAACCGCCGGGCCTGGCGATATAAAGCCTCCGGCGCGGATTGGGATGAGGTGTCACGCCCATCATCTTTCGCAAATGGGCGACCCGCCACGGCGTCGCACCACTTTCGCGCACCGGGAAGATGAGCTGCTGGCATAGAAGCAATGTGCCGTCATAGGGCTGGAAGCGCTCCGGCGGCAGGCCGGCGCGGGTGATCGCCTCCCCCATGAAGCGAAACCGCGCCTGTTGCGACGGCGCGAAACCGCTGAGCACGGTACGGGCCGCAGCCATGGCCGGGATACGCTCGTGCAGGAAGAACTGACTCAGGGTGTCCGTCAAGAAATGGAAGTAGTTGTCGGTGCCAAATCCGTTGAGGGACACAACCGGTTGGGACGACCAGGACCACATGGCCTCACGTCCGGGAAAGGCTTCTTTTAAGTGCTCGAGCGCATAGAGCACGATGGTGGGCTCGATGCGCAGGACCGATTGGCGGATGAGCGTTCCGTCGGGAAACACGACGAAGCCGAATGGCCCCGCCAGGAAACAGCCCTGCACCGTGCACACCGTGGGTTCGTAGCGTCGCACCTCACCACCCGGGAAGACGGCGGCGAATTCCGGCCGGTTGAGAAAGACTGGCTCACGCAGCGCCATGGGCGGCAAGCCATGGATTTTGGCATAGGCAATCGGCGGCGTTCCCGGCTGGCCGATGGTCGCGACATCGACTTCCTTGCCGATCGCTTTGATATCGACAATATGCAGTTCTTTTCCGGGGATCGGACCAGGGGCCGGCGCGCTTGTCATGTTCCGATCACCATGGCCCGTTCATCCGATCGCTGCGACGACCGCGCGGATAGCGCCATCGACCGCATCGACATCGACGCTGAAATCCGCGAACAACGGATGGGCGTTTCCACTCGCCATATCGCCGACGACACAAGCATAGGCGTGACCGCTGGCGCAGGCGACTTCATGAAACGTCCACACCACTCGGCCGGTGTGGGTCAGTTCGACCACCGCACCGCCCGGCGCCATGAAGGCCGCATTGGTCAAGCCGGCACCATGGGGACCAACCACAATCTCCGCACCGGCGAAAAGATCGACTTGCTCACGGAACGTCAACGCGCCCGGATCGACGGACCGGAAGCCATGACTATTGAGCAAAGCGACGACAGCAGCCTCATTTGTGAGTTTTCGACGCACGGCGTCGGCACGGGTGATGAAAAGCCGGTCGCGCCCGCGCCGACGTTTGTCGAGGCCCAACATGCGCCGCAATGCCGCAATCTTCATCGGATTGGCGCCGGTATCACGCATGGGGAAGACCACATGCCGACAGAACATCATGGTCCCGTCGAAGGGATACAGCGAGACCTCATCGATGCCCGCGGCCGCGAGACTTTGTCCAATGAACGGCGCGGCGGCGGCGGCCTCCGTCGTATAGCCGCTGACGATCATGCGGGCCCGCTCCACGGCGGGCAGACGCGCGCGCCAATGGGTCTGCGCCAGGGCATCCATTACAAAGTGAAAGTAGTTATTCGTGGAGTAACAATTAAAGGACAACACCGTCTCTTCGGCCGCGGCCCACATAACGTGCCCGCCCGGATACTGACCCTTGAATTGAGCGAAACTGAATGACATTGAGCCGGAATCCGTCTGCAGCACAGACTGGCGGATCACTGTCCCATCGGCCAGCACGATAAAGCCGAAGGGGCTGAACATGAAACAGTTGCGAACGCTGCAGGCAATCGTCCCGTGCCTGGCGACCGGGCCATCGGGAAACACCGACGCATAGTCCGCGCGGTTGAGAAAGACCGGAACGGTCAAGGGTAATGGCGCCAGATCCTCAGCGACCGCATAGCTGATGGCCGGCCCGCCAGCGGCGCCCAGTTCCGCGAGCGACACGCGTGGGCCAAGGGCTCCTATTTCGATGAGCCTGACGGTTGTCGCGGGATTTTCGGTCACGATTCTGAACTAGCGAACATTACGATCATCACAAATGATGACAGCGTATCGCGATCTTGTCTTGCTTTGTCGCATTTTTATGGCGCTTGCCGGGAGGCCGGGCTGGAGGGGGCATGGGGCGCCGTGAGACGGTAGAGAACATTCTCCACATCGCCGGTAACATAAATCGCTCCGTCCCGCGTAACTGCCACGCCGGTGGACAGGAACGGCCCGGCATGACCGCCGTCGAGGCCAATGGCAAGGCTATCGGCGAGAATTTCCGCTGCTCCGCTGGCTGGCGTTACCGCGATGACGCGGCGTGCACCGACTTCAGCGACAATCAGCCGGCCGTCGGGCGCGAGGGCCAACCCTTCGGGGGCTTCAAGGCCCGCAATGACCGTCGTGCGCTCATTGGTCGCCGTATCGACGCGGGTGATCTTGCCGGAATCGTATTCGCTGACATAGAACACCCCCTTTCCGGCATCGGCGAGACCCACCGGACCATCGAAGCCCCATGCAAGTGTCGTACGCGTATGTGCGGCATCGTTCGCCACTTTCGTCAACCGGCCCACTGCATAATCGGCAACCACGAAGCCATCGGACAGCGGCTTGATATCGTAGGGCGCGCCGAAATTCGTGAGATTGGCAAGCACCTTGCCGCTGTCTCGCGCGACGATCTGAATCGTCCCCGCGGGCCAGATGTTGCCGAGAATATATGTATCTTCCGTTGCCGCGATCGACGTTGCACCGACCACGCCGGGACCTCGGTTGATCAGAGTCGATGACCCGGACGCCGGGTCCACCAAACGTGCGCCCCATGCGTCGGCCACCAGCAATGTCTCCGCCTTATCGTCGGCGACCGGCACGACGGCACCCGGTGCGCTCAGTCCACCCCAGGTGACCCGCCGGGTCTTGAGCGACAAGGGATCAATCGCCGTGATGCCATTGAAAGCCGAGGAGGAGACGTAAATGGTGCCGTCCTTGGCGATGGCCAAATCGTCGACCGGCGGATCAAGGGTCGCGAGCACCGCCTTGTCGCCGGTCTTGGGATCAACGCGAATCACTTCGCCGGTCGCGCAATCAAGCGCGACGAGTTTCCCGTCACCGCCGATTCTGACGGCGGAAGGCGTCGTGAATCCTTTCGCGATCTCGGTCACCTCCCCAGTTGTGATATTCATTCTCACGAGCTTGCCGCGAAAAATCAGCGGTCCGTAGAGCCGCTCGGCACCATCGAATTGAAACGCCCCCAAGCCACCGATCTTTTCCGCGATCGTTCGGGGCGGTGAAGCCCCGCCCAGGCTGGCCTCGAATAAGCCGTCACCCTCGGCAATGCGGCTGAAGAAAAGCCGGCCATCTTTGGTGAAGTTGACGGCCTTCACGCCTGTAACATCGTGCGCCACCGTTTTGAGGCCGCCGTCCGGAGCCCGCGTCAGAACCGCGGCTTCACCGGCGGCGGTCCAGGCCAGCGTGCCGTTAGGACCAAATGCGATATCGCCCGCACTCCCGCGCGGCGCGCCGACGTAGGGGGTGGCGGCTCCGGTCGTGATGTCGACTTTGTAAATTGTGTGTCCCATCAGACTTGCCGCATAGAGGGCGCCATCGGGCCCAAACGCCAGACCATGAATGCCGTGCATGGGCGACGGTGGGATGATCTGTTCAATTTTATAGCCGGCGCGCGGGAACTCGGTTTTGGCGGTCGTACGATTCTTCGGAGCATGGTGACGGGTAGACCTTGCACGCACCGCCCTTCCCGCTTTCTTTGCATGCAACGGCGACGGCTGAACGTCCGTTGCGACGGCTCCTCCCGCCGCCACCAGGCCGGCCAGGGAAACAGCCAGCCCAACGGTGGCTGCTACTCGTGTGTATAATCGTATACTCAACGGCATCTTTAAAACCCTGCGGCCCCACGGCCGCGACGAAGGCCGACCGATGGCTTAACCCCAGGAAGGGTTATAGTGGTACGTTCATCTGAAGGAAACGGGAGGCTTTTGCATGGCAAGCGGATACAGGGCGCGCGGCATCATGGTGTGGGTGGCCGTCATGGTCACAGCCTTTGCCTGGGTACCAACAACATACGCGCACCCGGATAATACGACCGATGCCAAAGCCGCCGCCGACAAGGACACGCAAAGCGCCAAGCCCGCGTCCGAACCGCTTCGCAAGGACGCCGAAAAGCCAAAAATTGTCGCCCATGAATTCACCGGCACATTCAACGGAGAACGGCTGACATACGTCGCCACGGCGGGCGAAACATTCTTGAAGAACGATGACGGCGAAAACATCGCCAGCATCTTCTCCGTCACATATGCAAAAAAAGATGCCGCCGCACCGGAACATCGCCCCGTCACGTTCGTCTTTAACGGCGGCCCTGGATCGGCATCGCTTTGGCTGCATCTTGGCGTTTTTGGACCGAAGGCCATAGCTCTTCCCGCCGATGGCACGAATTCCGGCGCCGCGCCGTATAAGGTGGAGGACAACCCGCTCAGCATCCTTGACGCGACAGACCTTGTATT
>SCTM01000021.1 GCA_004297485.1 Rhodospirillaceae bacterium | reverse complement strand
CTTGTCGGCGCGGGCGCCGACAAGGGTATCCAGTTCGGCGCGCCCGGTGGCGTGAGCGTGCGCAAGAACCGATGCGGGAATCTCTGAATCGTCCTTGAGCCGGGCCAGGGACTCAGCGGTGCCCACCACCCGCAATATCTTCCGTGAGGGATTGCGCAGCGCGGCCATGACCGGGTGAAGGCCGTAGAGCCATACTTCACCGCCGTGACCATGGCTGCGTGCGTGGCCCTGATGGGGTTTTGTGTCGGCGTTCGCATGAGGCGCGCGTCTGCCCCGCTGCGCCGTTGGCGACTGTGGTTGCGCGCGCAGGGGCTGCGGGTGAGCGCGCCCGCGCTGAGGAGCGGCATGTGGAGGTTTGCGCACGGATCATCCAGGACAGGGGGGGGGCAGGGATTAGTTCCCCTTGACCTACAGGCCTTTTTTCACGTTGACAAGGTACACCCGAGCCCCTACTTGGAGCACCTTCTCAAGGAAGCCCCCATACTGAGAATTTCTTTGTAGATCCTTGGGTTGGGGAGGGGTGGCCGAGCGGTCAATGGCAGCAGACTGTAAATCTGCCGACTTATGTCTACGAAGGTTCGAATCCTTCCCCCTCCACCATTCTCCCTAACGCGGCAGGCCACGACCGACGTCCATGACCTCATCCCTCCCAGACCGCCTTTCCAACGACCCACGCAGTCCGCACCACGATGTCGCCCTCTTGGAGCGTGGGGTTGGTATTCTTTTCAATGGGGTCGAAAAGACCAACGTGGAGGAATACTGCGTCAGCGAGGGGTGGATCCGCATTGCCGCGGGCAAAGCGCGTGATCGCCACGGCAATCCCATGACAATCATGCTGCGTGGCAAGGTTGAGCCCTATTTACGCTCTCCAGAGGCCGGATAGGCCCTGTTCTCAGGGCGGCGCGTGGTCCGATCCAACATTCGCGGTCCTGCGGGTACCTGGGTCGCAAATGTCAAATCGGTTCCACGAGAAAGCCCTTGCTGGACCGCGGGGCGGCTGCGTACAAACGGACCTGCGTCGCGGGTGTAGCTCAATGGTAGAGCAGAAGCCTTCCAAGCTTACGACGAGGGTTCGATTCCCTTCACCCGCTCCAATAAAATCAATGGCTTAGCGCTCGCTACAAATTCAAAAACTTTGTTTTTGTGACAAAAAATGCCAAATTCTCGAGTAAATCAGTCCGCTAAGTTGTTGAAAAATCAGCATTCGCCAAACGCGCGCCTGTTATTTTTAGCTAACTAAGCTTACGACGAGTTCGGTTACTCAACGTAGTGACATTTCAGCCGCTCATGAGAAGGCGCAGACGTGCTTCATAGCCGCGGCTGATGCTCTCAATGATGTGTTCTGGGAAGTCGCTGGGCAGGCGTTCTCCCGCCTTAGCGATCGGCTTGGCACCAAGCTTCGACAACTCATCAAAAACGCTCTGGATGTCTGCTTGCGTCATGCCAGCGGAAGCGGCGCTCTGCATGAAATGACGCCGCGTGATGCTGTTGACGAGATAATGCCGTTTGTCGCCGACGGACGTCGCTAACTTGAATCTCTTAGGCTGGATTTGTCCGGCGTCCACATTTGGTTGCGCCGACATGATGTCGTATAGTGGCGTCATACGGAAACGCCCACCAGCAAATAGCCGGATGCTAAAGTTCTTGGCGTGGCCATCTGTGGCGCCAAGTAACCAATAAACGATCTGCGCCTTGATGAAAGTTTTGCGGTCGGCGTCGGCGTCGTCGCTCGCCTTCAGTAGCTCTAAGATGCCTCGTATCCCAGGGCCGCCTTCAGATTGATATTTGAGGGATGGTGGCACGGAGAGCGCCTGGCAACAATCCTCCTGCGGCAGACGTAATAAACGCTTATCCTTCGTCCATAACCGATCAAAGCGCTCAATGACTAGAACGCTTTGATCGTCAAATTGGTGGATCTCTGTCTTGGCGGTCGGCAGTCCACAGGCTTCCGCTATCCGGAGGCAAAAATGCTCGTTCTCAACGCTTTGTGAGAGATCGATGCCGTTATCGAGTAGCCCAATCTGCGGCTTCACAATGTGAGTGGTCGCAGTCGCGCCATGAGGCCATAACCATTTCCCGTCGACTCTGAGAAGGGCCGTTTTCTCTTGGGCACCCGCGATCGAAATGCGGAATTCGTCATCTTCACTGTTCCCGAGAGGGGCGTGCGCGAGATTGCGAATGATATTTGCGATTTCGGCGTCTTTAAGCTGGCGGCCATCAATGCTACCGACTTCGCCGACGGCGGCACCTTCGAGGACAAACTGCAGAGCGCCGACGCAATCTCGGCCGATCTCAGCTAACAGGCTATAGGCGTCTGTACCACGCGCGCCCACGCGTTGGGCAAGGTGGCGCCGTATGGCGGTGTTGTCAGGGAGAAGGTTTTCAAAAACTGCACTTACTGGCTCGCCGACATAGCGTTGTTCTCTCAGTGAGAGTGATAAAGACACAGGGATAGCCTCTGGCCGAGCAAGCCAGGTTTGGTCATATTGAAAATCAATCGCACCACTTGCTTTGCGCTTCAAACGACCGACAAACTGGCCATTGAGGAGTACGTGGAGTGGGATGTAGACCGGCTTGCGCGGCATCAGAAAGACGCTTCAATCTCGGAGACAAAGCCTTTAGACCGGGGCTGAATGATAAGTTCGAGGTCGAGCGCCGTGAGGATATCCAGAAGGTTCCCCAACTGGACCCCAGTTCGGCCGGCTTCAAGAGCGGAAATTGTCGCTTGGCGTAACTTAGTCTTTTCGCCCAGGTTGCTCTGGGTAAGGCCACATTTCTTCCGATAGCGTTGAATGGCGGCGCCGACCTGTTTGGGGGTTCGTGCAATCTGTGACATGGGCACCCTCATTTTCTCAGGATATACGCTATTCCGTATATATTGACAATATGCGGAATAGCGTATAAAAACGATTAATACGGTTATGTGTATAAAGTCGCTGGGTAACGATGAGGGCTCTTGGGAAAAGATGCTCGGTGACGGTCAATTTTCCGATCGCTGTGAACTACGTATTCCGACAACAAATCCAAAATACGCAATCCCAGTTATGCGATTCTTGCTTTTTAACTAGGAAAAATGCCAAACCGCCAATGACCTCGCGCATGAAGGCGCGACCAAGCTTCGGCCAGGCTCGCGTTATGCCTAATTGGAAGGGCGGGATATAGCTTCCTCCGATGCCACACGCGATATTGTGATCGAAGCGAGACTGAGTACGATCGCTGTCGCCGCCGTCAGCGCAAGCAACTCGCCAGTCGTTGCATCGGTCATAAAGGCATAGCCTGCATTGGCAAGCGCCGGAGGGTGCAGGACGTCTAGAAGCAGGATGACGCTCAGGGCGATGACTACCGATATTGCGATGGCCTGTGGGCTTGGCGTTAAAAAGCCCCGCGTGACGATGCCTGACGCCGTCGCGATGAAGTGGCTCAGGACTATGCGAGCCGGATGGCCCTGGCGACTTGAAGGCGCGGTGGTAATAAGGACCGCGCTTGAAATCAATGAGGTCAGAAACAACGTATCCCCGTTCGTCAACTGACCAGCCCAAATCCCCAGACCGACGGTGCTTCCGCATGCAACGCAGGCGAGCAAAATATTCCGCGGTTTCATGTTTTCCACTTCATGTGGGAGTGGCCGACCCGTTCATTGGGGGATCGCATCATCCGCCGCTTTACTGGTGGACGAAGCGCGTGCGGCAATGATTCATGGCGCGCGGGATCTATCGCGCCGCGCGGTACCGCCGCGATGATCCGCCTAAGCCGAAGAGAAGAGGCCAGGTCGTTGCCGGGCCTCATGCCATTTCTCCCGCTTCAAATGACAATGGGATCGTCCTGCATCGCCTGTTCGATCAGATGCTTCTTGTCATCGAACTGGGGCGAAACCTTTAGGTCCATACCTAGGGTCGCTTCATCCTCGTCATGCGTGAAGCCAAGGCTGTGAGTAGCTTCGAACATGACCCCGCCGGGCGTACGCACGTAGGTTGATTCAAAATAGCCGCGGTTCTTGCGGTCGGAGAAGTCCGTGAAGCCGACGCCTTCGGTATTAAACTTGATACGAGCTTGCACATCCATGTCCGGTACGGCGAATGCGCCATGATGGATGATGCCCTCAGCGATCGTCCAGCTGCCCTGACGGCGCTCGGGCTCGTGGAGAAGGTCAACGATCGTGCCCGACGCCTTGGAGCCTTTCACCCGGTAACGGTGGCGGTTTTTCTCCTCGCCGATCTTCTCAAAGTTCCAGCAGCTACTCATGAAGAAGTCCATATCCTCCAACTCGCGCACCGACGCCGTCCAGCTATGGAAGCCGCGTTGCGCATGCTCCATGGGAACATAGGGAGAGGTGAACGGTTTGCGTTCGTCATTTGCGTCCTCGAGCACTTCGAAGTCGATGCCGCAGTCGGGATGTTGGAAACTTATGTAACGCTGGCCGAACCGGATCTTGGGCACGCCGGTCGGTATGCCGTGGCGATTCAGATGGTTCATCCACCATTCCAGCGACCCCTTAGGGATCGAATAGGTGCAGACTGTGAACTGGTTCGACCCCTTGCGTCCTTTCTGGCCTGTGCGGCGGGTGGGAAAGGTGGTCATCACCGTACCGGGTGTTCCCATTTTGTCCGCGAAATAGAGATGATAGATCGGGGTGGTGCCGTCGTAAAACAGAGTCCTTTTGACGAAGCGCTGCCCCATGATTTTAACGAAAAAGTCGATGTCGCCTTGCGCTGTCCCAGTGCAGATGGTGATGTGATGTAGACTTGTGATGTGGCTAGCGTCCACGGTTTTTCTCCAAGCTCGTTTGACGTTGCCGCCGGTGAAGAAAGTGTGTTGCGATGCTCGTGGCGGATTGAGTTTAAGATAGCATCTCGGTCAACATCACCTCCACGTAAACGAGCGAATAGTGATCATCCGTGAATTGGATAGACTGCGCTCGAAGACCTGCGACGGCCTGGAAGTGCCAAGCGACAGAATTGCGCGGGTCAAGCATCGACGCGCAACCGTGGATCGTGCGAGACGAGCCCGTCGGCTGCTTTAAAGGTGTTCAGCAGCAGGCAGGCAATCGTCATCGGCCCCACCCCGCCCGGGACGGGTGTAAAGGCCGAAGCGTGATCGATCTCGCTCGCCGCGACGTCGCCTACGATCTTCTGTTTTCCGTCTTCACTTTGCACGCGATTGATACCGACATCGATGATTACGGCGCCGGGCTTGATCCAGTGGCCACGGACAAGATTTGGGCTGCCCGCTGCCGCAACAACGATATCCGCATGCCGGCAGATGTCGGCCAGGTTCTGGGTATACTTATGGCAGACCGTGACTGTGCATTCCTGCTCCAAGAGCAATAGAGCGACCGGTTTTCCGACAATGTTGGACTTGCCGATGACGACCGCCTGTTTGCCCTTAAGACCGGGCAATTCACTCTGGAGCAGCATGAGGCAACCCATCGGTGTGCAAGGTATCAATCCGCCTGTGCCGGTCGACAGGCGGCCGACGTTCACCGGATGGAAGCCGTCAACATCCTTCACGGGATCGATAGCGTCTAATATCCGTGCGCTGTCGATCTGTGGCGGTAATGGCATTTGAACCAATATGCCGTGGACTTCGGAATCCGAATTGAGGCGGCCGATCAGGGAACGGAGTTCCGCCTCGGTGCAGTCGGCGCCATAACGATGCTCGATCGAACCTATGCCGACTTTTCGGCACTGGCTGATCTTACGCCGGACATAAATCTCGCTGGCGGGATCGTTGCCGACGAGGACCGCAGCCAGCGTCGGCACGCAGCCGTTCCTCCTGGAAAAGCTCGCTACGTCTCGGGCGAGGGTTGCCATGAGACGATCCGCCATTGCGCTGCCGGATATGATCTTAGCCATGATTAATCCCGGAAAACCACGGTCTTGTTGGCGTTAATGAACACCCGATCCTGAACGTGATAGAGGACCGCGCGGGATAGCACGCGCTGTTCGATGTTCCGCCCCTTCCGCACCATATCTTCCGGTGTGTCAGTGTGCGACACCAGTTCGACATCCTGATGGATGATTGGGCCTTCATCGAGGTCGGCCGTGACATAATGAGCCGTTGCCCCGATCATTTTCACGCCGCGCGAATGCGCTTGATGATAGGGTTTTGCGCCCTTGAATCCCGGCAGAAAGCTGTGGTGGATGTTGATGCAGCGTCCAGAAAGATAAGTGGCGAGGTCATCGGACAATATCTGCATGTAGCGGGCGAGGATGATAAGCTCCGCCCCCGCGGACTCGATCGTAGTTTTGATTCTGGCTTCCTGTTCAGCCTTACTGCCTTTGGTTATCGGAAGATAATAATAAGGAATGTCTTCGAGCCAGGACTTAATCATCAGAGCATCCTTGGGATGGTTAGAAATAATGGCGACGACGTCCATGTCGATCTCGCCGATCCGGCTGCCATAGAGGAGATGGCCAAGACAGTGGTCGAACTTGGAGACGAGGATGACAACCTTTCGCCGCTGGGATGTGGGTCGCAATGACCACTCCATGTTGAACGGGGCGGCGACATTGGAAAATTCATTCCTGAATGTTCGGATGTCGTCGCCCACAAAGTGCGCTACGACACGCATGAAGAAGCGATCTGTCTCCGGATCATCGAATTGCTGGGCTTCAGAAATGTTTGCGCCGGACGAGAACAGCGCTGTGCTTACGGTCGCCACAATCCCCGGACGATCCGGGCACGATAATTTGAGTATCTGTTCTTCAGACACGTTCAATTCCTTTCTATGGTTATGTTTGGCCATTTCAAGCGATGGCGCTTCAATGATCTATCGAACCACAATCATGCTGATTGCAAGAGATCGATCAATTCGAGCTATGGCCTGGGCCATTCCGAACGCCGGATAGTAAGCTCGCGAGCGATCTCTAGCCCCGGTAGGCTCGCTAACATACCGAATACGCCAAATTCATTTTGTGGATGATGTTTCCTCTTGTGCTGTGCTCGGATTTCCCATTTACCGTTCGTATCTCTATGGCTCTTGACGCGATCTGTATCGTTGTGACGCTTGAAGTCAATCGCCGGAATTCCATGGGAACTCACGCATGCGCTTTACATATCATCCGCTTCCGCACCGTGTGATCTTCGGTGCCGGCGCGATCAGTCAGGTCGGTGAGGAGGTGCGGCGCATCGGCGCGCGCGCATTGGTGCTGTCGACTCCTGAGCAGCGCTCCGATGCCGAAGGTCTCGCCGCGGCGATCGGCGGTAGCGCAGTGGGACTCTTTACCGAAGCGGTCATGCATGTGCCGGTCGCCACGGTGGACGCCGCAATGGCACATGCGAGGGTACTCGGTGCAGACTGCACTGTCGCGATCGGGGGGGGCTCGACCATCGGCCTCGCAAAAGCGCTCTCGCTCCGGCTCGACCTGCCGTCGCTGGCCATCCCTACGACTTATGCGGGCTCGGAAGTCACGCCAATTTGGGGACTGACCGAAGCAGGTATCAAGACAACGGGCCGGGATAGCAAGGTGCTGCCCAAAGCCGTTATCTATGACCCCGATCTGACGCTGTCGTTGCCGGTGGGTATGTCGATCGCGAGCGGGCTCAACGCGATCGCGCATGCCATGGAGGGGCTCTACGCCGTAGATGGCAATCCAATCGTCTCGCTGATGGCCGAAGAAAGCATTCGCGCACTTGTCCACAGCCTGCCGATCATCAAGCAAGATCCCGCTAATGCCGAGGCGCGATCGGAGGCGCTTTATGGGTGCTGGCTTGCAGGCAGTGTACTCGGCGCTGCGAGCGTAGCGCTGCATCACAAGCTTTGCCACACGTTAGGCGGTGCCTTCGATATGCCGCACGCGCAAACGCACACTGCTGTTCTGCCGCACGCAATCGCTTATAACGCGCCGGCGGTTCCCGAGGAGATGAAACGGGCCAGCCGGGCGCTTGGCGGAGGTAACCCAGCGACACGCCTATATGACTTGGCGTCTGGCTTGGGTGCGGAGATGTCGCTTGCACGGCTCGGCATGCCGCGCGATGGCGTGGCAAAAGCCGCGCGGCTGGCGGTCGCCAATCCCTATCCCAATCCCCGCCAGATCACTGAGGAAGGTATAGCTCGCTTGCTCGATCGTGCGCTCGAAGGCCTCCCGCCCCTGTTAGGCTGAATACGACGACAACCACGTCGAATTCAATTCATCTCGACTTGGTTGAGCCAGGCCCGCACTGCAGGCCCGATCGTTAGAGGGAGTTCGTGACCCCCGTCATAGTCGAGGAGTTGAGTGCGGGCGCCGCTAGGACCCGTCAGATAGCGCTGCGCCTGCTCGAACTTTTGCCGTGGAATTACGGTGTCGGACCGACCTCGGCAAAACAGCACTGATTTCTCGGCGAGGCGGCCAGGGGGCAATGCTTCATCGTGCACTGCAAAACAGCCCCCGAGCATAATCAGGCCCGCATAGGCGTCCGGATCTTCGAGGCATAGGTTGGCAGCCATCGCCGCCCCGTTGCTAAACCCGCAGAGCCAGGGCAGTCGGCGTCCGGTGTCGGCGGCAATCCATGTTCTGACTTTTGCAGTTTCGGTGGCAAGGCTTTGCGGAATGGCAGTACCGATGCCTGTATTTAAGAACCAAGCGAATCCCGGTGACTGAGTTAAGGGCGCCCGATAGGATCGCACATTGGCTCGTCCGAATAGCGGCAGCACCAAACCGACTTCGCGTTCGCTGCTGCTACGTCCGTGAAAAT
>SCTM01000020.1 GCA_004297485.1 Rhodospirillaceae bacterium | reverse complement strand
CTTGCGCAGCCAGGAGACCGAGGCCTTTATCTTACGTCACCTGCAGAGCCAACTCATGGTCGCGGCGCTGTCCTGCAATCAAAGCGCGGCCTACAACACCTTTGTCCAACATTTTGAGCCGCAATTGACTGAAGGCGGGCGTGCGCTGACCGCCTATTTCGCCCGCGTCGGCGGCGGAATGCCCGCTCTGAACAAATACGTCACCGAGATCGCGAACGCCGCAGGGCTAAGCCGCGCCGCGGACCCACAGGGCTTTTGCGCGAAAACCTGGGAGTTATTCTGGAACCTGGAGCAGATGCCGGACAGATTGCTCAGCCTTGCCGCGGCGACCTTAACGGACGCCATCCGGCTTCCGCAGTCTTGCGCGGCGAAGACGTCCGCCGGTGTCGCAATAAAAACCGCCGCCCCGCAAGAAGCGGTGGCGGCGGTGAAGTAGCTTTGACCTAAGAAGTTTAGGTCGTTCTATTCGAGGACGATCTCGACACGACGGTTCTGAGGCTCCTTGACCCCGTCGCCGGTCTGGACCAGCGGCTCACTCTCGCCCTTCCAACGCACGACGATCTCGCTCGCCGGGATGCCCAGCTGCTCAAGCGCCTTCTGCACGGCCTGCGCACGCCGCTCGGACAAGGCCATATTGTAAGCTGCCGAGCCCGAAGTGTCGGCATGGCCGGTGGCGGTGATGGTGGTCTTGCCGTTGGTCTTGGAGTATTCGGCGGCCTGGGCGACGATCTTCTTCGCATCGGCGCGCAGGTTGGACTTATCGAGGTCGAAGAACACCAGGAACTTCTCCGGAACGGGCGGTGCGGGCGGCGGTGTCGGCGCCGTTGCCATGGGCGCGGGCATCGGTGCCGCGGGGGCCGGGGCGGCAGGCGGTGCGCCGAATGAGTAACGCACGCCGATGAGAATATCCCGGGCCCGGTCGTTGTAGTGGGTGACTTGGTTTCCAGCGACACTGCCCGGGTAGGCATGGCCGTTGGATCCCTTATAGCGGAACTCGCCTGTCAGCTCCCAGTTGGGCGCGATCGTGTAAGCCACGCCGGCGATGTACTGCCACGCGAATTTTCCCGACGTACCGTCATAGATGGGGGACGCGGCGCTGTGAACTTGATCAAAATTCACCCACGAGACACCGATACCGGCGCCGAGATAGGGCGTCAAACGGCTGCCGGTGGGAATATCCAACAGGACGTTCGCCATAACCGAGGTATCCTGCTGCGAGCCGGTGACGGGCGTGTTGTTGGCGTTCAGGTCTTTGGCTTTGTTATCGCGGTGGCTGAGTTCCAACTCGGTGCGGAACCCTTGCTCCCACTTGTAGCCGGCCGATCCAACCACACCCCAGCCGTCCTTGAATTTCAGAATCGAAGGCACGCCGTTAACCTGAAGCGGGCTGCTATCGATGGAAGTCATGCCGGCGCCTAAACCGATGTAGGGCCCCGCGCCGGGAGGTGTGATACCCGAAGCGGCCGGGTCCGCGGCCATGGCGGCGGTGGTGCCGAGCGCGAAAGCGGCGGCAAACAGGCTAGTACGAAGTAATTTCATGAGTGTTCTCCTTGAGCGCGGGGAATGCCGTGCCGATGATGTGAAAGCGAAGGGTGGCCCCCGGAGGTTGAAATCCCGCCCCGTAGCAAGGCGGCACCATGGCCAAGAGGCAGGGGTGGTTCAAGGGTGATGCAGGAAAGAAACGCAAACGGCCCCAAAGGGTTGCCGCTAAACCATAAGTTCTCTCATTGA
>SCTM01000169.1 GCA_004297485.1 Rhodospirillaceae bacterium | reverse complement strand
CCCATGGGCGCCAAGGTCACGGGCCCGGACGGCAATGCGGTCACGGTGATGATGGGATCATACGGTATCGGTGTGTCACGTTTGGTCGGCGCCATCATCGAGGCCAACCACGACGAGAACGGTATTGTCTGGCCTGAGACGGTCGCGCCATTCCATGTGGGTCTGATCAACCTCAAAGTCGGCGATGCCGCATGCGACAGCGCTTGCGCCGACCTCTATGCCAAACTGACCAAGGCCGGCCGCAGCGTGCTTTATGACGATCGTGACGAACGGCCGGGCGTGAAGTTCGCCGATATGGATTTGATAGGTGTGCCCTGGCAGGTAGTTGTTGGTCCGAAGGGCGTTGCCAAGGGTATGGTCGAGGTGAAACGCCGCGCCGGGGGGGGCAAGGATGAACTTTCCGCCGATGCCGCCCTCGCGAAGCTGACGGCGTAGACCGGTGCACGAAATGCTTCATGGGAATAAATTCCTCCTCGCCCCAACCCGCTCCCCGGCGGAGCGAGGCGGTGAGGGGGCTATTCAAGAATCCGTGTCTTCAATGGTTTCACCATGATCTTTGGTCCCTTCGAACGCATGGTAGCCGCCCGTTATCTGCGGGCGCGGCGTAAGGAGGGCTTTGTCTCGGTCATCGTTGGGTTCTCCTTCGTTGGCATCGCCCTGGGTGTGGCCACGCTCATTATCGTCATGGCGGTGATGAATGGATTTCGGCAGGATATCTTCGACCGCATCCTTGGGTTCAACGGCCATATCGATGTCTCGGCCAATGTGGCGCTGTCCGACTTCGACAACCTGAGTGCACGCATAAGAAGTATTCCTGGTGTCGTCAGCGTCATGCCGGTGGTCGAGGGTGAAGTCATGATCACCAGCGACCGTAATGCCGGCGGGGCGCTGGTGCGCGGCGTCCGCGGTGAGGACCTCGCGCAACACCCCTGGATCGCCGGCCATATCCTCGAAGGTTCGCTCGACACCTTGTCCAAAGGGGACGGCGTACTTATCGGCACCGGCCTGGCGCAAAATTTTGGCGTACGGTCGGGCGGTCAGCTGACGATGATTTCGCCCAAAGGTAATGTCACCGCTTTCGGCACCGTACCCCGTCAGGGCACCTTTCCGGTGTCTGGCGTGTTCAATATCGGCGAGAGCCAGTTCGATACCGGCGTCGTTTTCATGCCGCTTGAGCGGGCCCAAATCTATTTCAAATATCCGAACGCGGTCACCAATCTCGAAGTGTGGGTCGACAATCCCGACAAGGCTCGCGATATCGCTGCGGAAATTTCAAACGCCAATCCTAATCTGCGCGTTCTTTCATGGGAGACGATCCAGGGCCCGCTGTATAACGCGCTGGGGGTAGAGCGTGTGGTCATGTTCCTGATTTTGACGCTCATCATTCTGGTGGCCGCGCTCAATATTGTCTCCGGCCTGATCATGCTGGTGAAGGACAAGGGAAGTGATATCGCCATCCTGCGCACCATGGGCGCGACCCGCGGTATGATCATGCGGATATTCCTACTCACCGGTGCCACTGTCGGAACGGTTGGAACCACGCTGGGGTTTGGAATCGGCTGCGTCTTCTGTGACAACATCGAAAGCATCCGCCAATTTTTGCAGCGTCTGACGGGAACCAATCTGTTCTCGCCGGAAGTCTATTTCCTTTCGCAGATACCGGCCAAAATGGAGTGGGGTGAAAACCTGCTCATCGTCGCCATGTCCCTGGCCTTGTCATTCGCGGCGACACTTTATCCGTCCTGGCGGGCGGCGCGTACCGACCCGGTGGAGGCCCTGCGTTATGAGTGACATACCGGCACTTTTGCTGGACGAGGTCTCGCGGTCGTTTCATCAGGGCAGCGGCGATCTTCAGGTCTTGCGCGGCGCAAGCTTGTCCGTGGCGCGGGGCGAAGTGGTGGCTCTGGTGGGGCCGTCGGGCGCGG
>SCTM01000168.1 GCA_004297485.1 Rhodospirillaceae bacterium | reverse complement strand
GGTTGCTTCTGTGCCGCGGCCATGGAGTGCGGCGGAAACGTGGACACAATGTCTCTGGACTTGAGTAAGGCCTGAGGCGTCCGCGCCACGTTTCCCAGAAGGCGTGACGGTTACGGCGGCGGCGCCTAAACGCCGCGGCCGTAGCCAGCACTAAAACGGGAAAATGATATCGAACACCTGCTGGCCGTAACGCGGCTGCTGGACATCGGAGAGAATTCCGCGTCCACCGTACGAGACGCGGGCCTCGGCGATCTTGTTCCACGGAATCGTGTTGTCGGCGGCGATGTCTTCGGGGCGGATGACTCCCGCCACCTGCAGTTCGCGCAGTTCGGTGTTCACGCGCACTTCCTGACGGCCGGCGATGGCGAGGTTGCCGTTCGGCAATGTCTGCAAGACAACGGCGGCGAGGCTGATGGTGATGGCCTCGCTTCGGGCAATAGTGCCTTTCCCTTCGAAATCACTTCCGGCGGTGGCGCTGACCGATGGATTGGCCGTGCCGATTCCCAATTTGGCGCTCGAGATGCCGAGAAGACTCGGAATGCTTGCGTTCTCACTGACGTTCTGCCGTGTCCGGCGGGTATCGTTGGCGAGCGCGGCGGTGTCGGCGATATTGACATTCACTGTAAGCACGTCGCCGACGACCTTCGCGCGCTGATCCTTGAAGAAGGCGCGCGCGCCCGGCCGCCAAAGGGAATTCGGAGAGGGCGCGAGGGCGGCCGGTGTCGGCATGGGCATGCTGACGGGGTGATAGTCCCGCATCTCTGTTGGATTGGTGATGGGCGAGATGGCCGGCGGTTCACCGACGCGCGACAATCTTTCCGTGGCGCCGCAGGCGGTCAGAGCGGAACTCGACAACAGGATGAGGGCCAAACGGAGCAGCGAGATGCGGCTGGTGTGCGCGGACGACGGTAGGGTGTGCTGCGTTGTCATGGGCGTATCCTTTACGGAATAGGTCTTATGCCGGCCTAGTGGAGCGGATTTGACATTCGCAAGACTGCCCGCCGAACCGGGATGCGAATGTTAGAATCGGACCACTAACGCATGGCACTTTGTTGCGAGACGACTCGTACGGTATCGGCGTCGACGACTTCGGCGAGCACCATCTTATTGCTGTTGGCATTGGCGACCCGGATGGTCTGCGCCGCGGCGCCGTCTTCCAATGCCTTGCCGCGGACCGTGAGCGTCATGATCGGGGTCGCGTAGATCATTGTGACCAGCTTGTCCTTGGGGATCACGGTCGGCCGAGTCACGTCGATGGCGCGGATTGGCTGGCCGGCGCGAATGGGACGAGTTGTAACCCGGCCAGTAATATCGGCTTCGCTGACGATGACTCCGGCGCCGATGGAATCCTCGCCGACGGGAACCCAGTCGACATCGCCGGATCGAAAGGCTTCGCCGAGCGGAAGATCGCGGCTTGCCACCGCCATTATTTCCTGTTGGGCGGCGATGACGTCGCCGCGGCGAATTGGCGTTCCTCCGGCGACGATGTGGCGTGGAGACTTGCCGATGAGGTACGGCGCCGTCGTGACGGCGTCCGGCGGAAGGGTGTTTGCGTCCACCGTCAGCCAGGTCACATTATTCTCACCGATAATGTCCTCGCGGTTCATGTCGTTTCGCAGAACGGGCACGTCCACCAGATTCAGACGGGCGATCTCCGTGTCGTGGACGGGTTGGCCGGCGCGCAGAAATGTTATCGGCGACTTTCCGATCAGATTTTCCGCGTCGACGATGATGTCGTGTTTCAGAGTGCCGTCCGGAATTTCCGCGCTCACGATCATGTCGGGCGTGATGACCTGAGGCCGGGTCACGTCACTCTTAAGGACGGGGACGGTCACGGTATTAAATCCGGTGCCGCGAACCTGAAGAAACTGGGACTGCCCTTCGGGACCGGTGAACTCCGCGACCGCGCTGAAATTTTTGGTCGTGGGATCGAAGAAAGCTTCGCGGACGGAAAACGGCGGATTGGCTTCGGAGGGCACGGTCAACGTCGGTAAGGGCGCGCCGGGCGCCAGTCCTGTATTTGCCGGCATTCCCTTTGTGACGAGATCGTCCTTGAATGCGGCGAGAATCTCGCTTGGCGTCACGGTGCGTCCGGACCGGTAGACAATCGCCCGATCATAGGCGTCGGCGGGATGCCATTCGATCCCATAGGTGCGCGCGAGGTTCGTCAACCAATCGGTGTCCAACACCATGCGCTGTCCCGGTGCCGGCGCCGCGGCAACGACTTTTTCCTCATGATCCGGATGACCGGAAAACAGGTCGCCGAGTCGTACGTCGCTGCCTGTCACCGTCACGTTGGCATTGAGACGAATCGGCTCGTCTTCCGGACCGAGATATGGTGCCGCGCCCGCCGTGAGCGCGAGCATCTGCGCGGCCAGGAACAGTACCAAGATGCCGGCGCGCGACAGAAAGGGTGCGGCGTGTGAAGTCGTATGTGCCACGACGCTGTCTCCTTATCTCAATTAGCCGCCAAGGCGCGATAGGGTCGAAGACATTTCATCGGCGGCGGTGACGACCTTGGAGTTCATTTCATAAGCGCGCTGGGCACTGATCAGGTTCGTGATCTCCGACACCACGTTGACGTTCGAACTCTCAAGGAAGCCCTGCAACAGCGTGCCGTATCCCGGCTGTCCGGGCGTGCTCACACTCGGGGCGCCGGAGGCGGGCGTCTGCAGGAGCAGGTTGTTGCCGACGGCCTCAAGACCCGCGTCGTTGGGGAAAATCGCCGTCTGCACCTGCCCAGCCTGAGTCGGAGTCACGACGCCATCGAGGGTGTAGAACACCTGACCCTGCGGGTTGACGCTGATGCTGGTGGCGTTGACCGGAATGGCGCCGATGCCCTGCACGGTATAGCCGTCATGGGTCACGACTTGGCCGGTGGGCGAGAGCTGGAACGAGCCATCGCGGGTATAGCCGGTCTGGCCCGAGGGCAGCAGCACTTGAAAATATCCACGGCCTTGCACGGCGAGGTCGAGGGAGTTGTCGGTCGAGGTCAGGCTGCCCTGCTCATTGATGCGGTAGACCGCGGCGGTCGTCACGCCGAGGCCGAGCTGCACGCCCGAGGGGACAATCGTTCCCGACGTGGACGACGTCGATCCGATACGGCGCAGATCCTGATAAAGCAGATCGTTGAACTCCGTACGGCGGCGCGTATAGGCCGTCGTGTTCATGTTGGCGATGTTGTTGGAGATCACTTCGACGTTGGTCTGCTGTGCTTGCATTCCCGTCGCGGCGATGGAGAGGGCCCTGATTGCCATGGCTGTTCTTCCTTTCCGTTCTCTGCTTTTTCCGTCGGTCGGTTAGGTTACGCGGAAACTTGTTTGGTGAAGGTGTCCGAGGTCTGGCGAATACGCGTGTGTTCCTCGTCGATCAATTTCGCGATATCGGCATACGACCGGTTGATGTTGATCAGCCGCGTCATTTCCGAAATCGCGTTGACGTTGGAGTCCTCCAAGACACCCTGGGCCACTTTCGGGGTCGGGTCTTCGACGGGCTGTTGACCAGCGCTGGCGGCGAACTTGGTGCCGTCCACGGCTTTCAGGTCGCGCTCGTTGTCGAATGTCACGATGCGAAGCTTGCCGATGGTACGCGGCGTGGTCTGCGCGACCGAGGTTGTCGTGGGGCTGATGTTCCCTGACGAGATGATCGTGCCGTCGCCTTGAATCGTGATGCTGCTGCCGTCGTTCGGAATTTGAATTGGCTGATTGGTGGTCGACATGACCAGTTCGCCGGTCTGGGTGACGAGTTGTCCGCTGTTGTTGAGTGTGAAGGAACCGGCGCGGGTATAATGCGCTTCGGGCGGGGTCTGGCCGTTCCCGCTGTCCGCTTTCTGGACAACAAAATAGCCGGCACCCTGAAGAGAGACGTCGAAGGTGTTGCCGGTATAGTTGAGCGCGCCTTGGCTCAGATTCCTGACAAGCCCGAAGTCGTGGGTGAACGCGACCCGATCGGTGAAGGTCCGGTCCTCGGACTTCGACTTGAACAGATACTGGGCGAACAAGGTGTCCGACCCCTTGAATCCGGTCGTGTTCACATTCGCGAGGTTGTTTGCGACAACCTCGAGCTGATTCCATAGCGACTGCTGGCGCGATAGCGCGATGTACGTTGTGTTATCCATGGCCTCGTCCCGCGCTTTTGCGCGAATTGTTATGCCTCCCCTCATGCAGCTTCCGTGCCATTCTTAAGAAGCTTTATATTTCAATGAGTTGATTTGTTTCTCCGAAATGGCGCGGTCGCCATAGGGCCGCGGGGGACCGCCTTTGCCGGGCAAGTCTTACCGTGTTGGGCCTTGCCGGCCGGTACTTTAGGATGTGGGGCTGGCTGTGGTCGCACGCGGAAAGGGCGGGCTGCAGCGGCCCGCTGCAAGAGATTGTTAACCCCCGGCCGGTAATTTTAACCGACGCACGCCCCAGAAGGGTGGATTCGGCCAGCGCGCGGCCGGAGACCGTGCGCGTCTGCTACGGCCGCACGGTCGTAGATGCCACGCGAATAGGAAATGGGCGCCATGGCGCAAGAGCCAGAAGAAGATTTCGAAGGCGATGGCGAACCGGAATTTGAAGCACCGAGTGGCGGTGGCAAGAAAAAGCTGTTGCTGTTCGTGGCGCTGCCTCTGTTGCTCGTCATCGGCGGCGGCGCGGTAGCCTACTTCACGGGATTGGCCGATCCGATCGTGGCCATGATCACCGGCAAGAAGCCGGCAGACATGTCCGCGGACGCCGGTGATGCCGGCAAGGATAAAGGCGACGCGGGCAAGGACGCCGGTAAGGACGCGGGCAAGAAAAAAGATAAGGACGCCAAGGGCGGCGAAGCGGGAAAACCCGGCGCCGCGGGCGATGCCAACGCTGCGGTTTTTTACGATCTCCCGGAAATGCTGGTGAACATCAATACCGCCGGCCACAAACGGAGCTTTCTGAAATTGCGGGTCAGCCTCGAACTCGTCAACGAAGCCGATATCAATACGGTTGAGAACGTGCTGCCCCGGATTGTCGACAGTTTCCAGGTTTACCTGCGGGAACTGCGCCTTGAGGACCTGCAAGGGGCGGCGGGCATGTACCGGCTGCGCGCGGAACTCCTGATGCGCGTCAATGCCGCGGTCAACCCGGCCCAGGTCAAGGACGTACTTTTTAAGGAAATGATCGTCCAATAGGGACGGCGATTAGAACGGCAGCACCAGGTCAGAGCAACATGGCACCTGCAAGCGACACCACGGACGACGATCTCGCAGCGGCACTTGCCGACGCGGGTGGACCGACTCCGGCCGCGCCTGCGGCGCCGGCAAATCCAGATGCCGATGCCATGGCCGCGGAATGGGAGGCGATGCTCGGCGGCGGCGACGATGATGCCGCCGCGGGAATCGGCCGTGAATCGACCCGTGTGCTCAATCAGGATGAGATCGACAGCTTGCTCGGCTTCGATGAAGCCGGCGACACCGGGTCAGACCGCGCCGGCATTCAGGCGATCCTCAATTCAGCGCTGGTCTCCTACGAACGACTGCCCATGCTCGAGGTGGTGTTCGACCGTCTTGTGCGCATGATGACCACGTCCTTGCGCAATTTCACCTCGGATAACGTCGAAGTCTCCCTGGACGATATTCTGTCCCAGCGGTTCGGCGACTACCTCAATTCAATTCCGTTGCCGGCCATGCTGACTGTGTTCAAGGCCGAGGAATGGGACAACTTCGGCCTGATGACCGTCGATTCGTCGATGATCTACTCGATTGTCGACGTGCTGCTCGGCGGCCGCCGCGGGACGGCGGCGATGCGCGTCGAAGGCCGCCCCTACACGACCATCGAACGTACGCTGGTCGAACGCATGATCCACGTGGTCCTGGCCGACCTGTCGGCCGCGTTCGATCCGTTGTCGCCGGTCACGTTCCGCTTCGACCGCCTGGAGACGAACCCGCGCTTCGCGACGATCTCACAACCGTCCAATGCCGCGATCGTGGCGCGTCTGCGCATCGATATGGAGGATCGCGGCGGCCGTCTGGAAATTCTGATCCCGTTCGCCACCCTCGAACCTGTCCGCGAACTATTGCTGCAGATGTTCATGGGCGAAAAGTTCGGCCGTGATTCGATTTGGGAAACACACTTGGCCGAGGAAATGTGGATCACGGAGGTCGATCTGGAGGCGGTGCTCGATACCCAGATCATGCCCTTGAGCCGCGCTCTGAGTATGAAAGTCGGGTCAAAGTTGAAACTCAATGCGACCCCGGACAGTCCGATTATCCTGCGTTGCGGCGACCAACCCATGCTGATCGGCAAGATGGGGCGCAAGGGCAACCATATCGCTATTCGCGTCGACCACCGGCGCAAGCCGGATGCGCGCTAGAATATTGATTGGCTTCAAGGATTGGCCGCGTTGAACGCGCCGGTCTAAAATACGATGAAGCACAGAACGTGCGGTTAACCGAATATTATGTGCAATGCGGCGACACTCATGGTCCGATTTTAACATTCGCCTTCTGGTTCGGCAGGCTGTCTAGCGAATGTTAGAATCAAAGGACCACTAGGATATTACGCGTGCCCGGCGATGCATTGGTGCAGGCCGGGTATCCTTCCGAACCGCGTGTTGATCGCGGCACGGCTGAGGTTGACGGGAGAACATGATGACGACACAGACCATTCTCGACTTTGTCGTGATCCTGTTATTGGTCCCGACAATCATCTACGCGGGTATCTTGAACCGGAAGCTGGGCGCCCTGCGGCGCTCCCGCGACGAGCTTTCCAAGATCGTCGCCAGCTTCAATGACGCAACACTGCGCGCGGAAGCCGGGATTCCCAAGCTGAAGAAAGCCACGACCGAGGCGAATCACACGCTCAAGGATCGGGTTGAGAAGGCCCAGACCTTGCGCGACGACCTTGCATTTATGGTGGAGCGGGCCGAGGAGTTGGCCACGCGTCTTGAGAATGCTGTCCGTGCCGCGCGGCACGATGGGCTCGCGAATGCGGCTGCCGTTCCGGCGGCTGGTGTGGGCACCGGCTTTGCCGCCGCAGGGGCCGCCGTCACGGCGGGTCGCGGTATGGCCGCCGAGCCGCCGCCCCGTACGCTCGCGGCCGCGACCATGTCCGGCGCCGCCTCGGCTCCCGCGATGACCGCGGCCGAAACGTCAGCTGAATTGCGGTCCGCCCTCGGGATTGCCCGTGCGGAAGCGCGCGTTACCGGGGCTTCGGCTCCGGCTGGACGACCGCGCCGCGGCATGGCTGAACGTTCCTTGGCCGACCGCGCGATCAACGACCGCGGCTTTGCCGAGCGGCCAGTGGCTGAAGAGCCGGTGCTGGACGAAGAGCGGTCGGAAGCCGAACGGGAACTTCTGAAAGCTTTGCAAGCCGCACGCTGAGGCGGTAACGGTTGTCCGTAATGAACGCGCCTGAATTCCCATCGCCGCGCACACGCGCACGCCAAGCTCCGGCCGTTCTCCGGACACCCGGCGTGCGCCTGCTCCCGTTCTTGCTGTTTGCCGCGGTCTGTATGCTTGGCTTCCGCATTGAGGTGGTGGTGGAGACCATCACCCATGCCCGCCATGCCACGCTTCAAGTCGCGCCGCCGGCCGCCCTCGCCCAGACTCAGCCGGACAAGCCGGCGGATAACTCTTCGGACAAATCCGCAAACGCGCCGACGGATACGGCCGCTGACAAATCCGGCGCCCCTATGGCCGATACCAATAGTGTCTCATCTCCCAATGGCAAGCCTGACGCCGATGCAGCTGATGCCGCCGCCGGCGCGACACCGGGCCAACCGGCCTTCAATCCGTCGACCCTCACCAAGTCTGAAATCGAAACCCTGCAACGCCTGGCTGAGCGCCGCGATTTGATCGAAAAACGCGAGCAAGATCTCGACGCGCGCGAAGGCTTGATGAAAGCCGGCGAGGCACGGATCGACGGCAAAATCGCCGAACTCCATGATCTGCAAACAACGATCGAGGGTTTGTTGCAGAAGTACGACAAGCAGAAGCAGGCCGAGATTGATTCGCTGGTCAAGATCTATGGGGCTATGAAGCCCAAGGATGCCGCCGGGATCTTCGACACCCTCGACATGCCGATTCTGATCGCGGTCGTCCAGAACATGAAGGAAGCCAAGGTCGCTCCCATCATGGCGCTCATGAGTCGGGAGAAGGCACGCGCGCTCACCGAGGAACTGTCCCAGCGCAAGCAGATCGGTACCGCCACCGAATAAGGGCCGTCGTCATTGGACGGACGCCCGGTCATTACGGCCAAATATCCCGAACCAACGTAAGGCCTGACACGGAACATCCTTAACGGGTCGTTCACGGATCCCGCCTAAGCTTCCGAAAACACGTGTCGGTGGTCTGAACCGCCGGGGTGGAGCCGTGGTTCGTCGAGTTCGCCTGTCTCTTCAATTCGCACCGGCGCGGCCCCGGTTGGTTGCGCACGCCATGAGGACGTCATGACTGCCGCCGCTCCCGATCCGCGCTTGCGACGGCTGGCCCGATCAGACGCTCTCGGACGCGTGCCAATTCCGGGACTGTCGAGCGAGCCCTCTAGTGATCGTATTTTCGTGACACTGTTGTCCCTGAACTTCATGTTGCTTGCATTCTTCGTCGTCCTCGGGACCGCCGCGTCGGTCGACCGGACGCGGGCGCGCTCGGTTGCCGAAAATGTCCGCATCGCATTCTCGGGTGCCATGGATTCGGAAAAAGCGCGTACCACGCGGCTCTCGGCCCGTCAGGCACTTCAGGCCGGTGTATCTGAGGCGCTTGCGGCGATTCTGCCGTCCGTCCATCGTTACTATCTCGACAACAGCGATCGCGTCGATGTGGACGTTCCGGTCGAGCCATTTCTCGATGCGGACTCCGAGGGGTCACGGGACGGCATCTATGACAACGTGGCGCATTTGCTCCAGGCCGCACCGCCTGGCTATCGTTACGCGCTGTTGATCAGTGGCGGCGCGCAGGCGGCGACCGACGATGCCGCCGCCTTCCGATTTGCCGGCGCACTGGCGGATCGCGGCGTTGCACCCCAGAATCTTCTGGTCGGGTCGGGCGGTTCCGAGGACCGCCGCCTGCACCTGTCGTTCCTTCTCTTCGAGGGTGAGACCGACGAGGTCGAGCCGTGGAGTGCCGGGATGCTGGAGTCCCGTCCAGGACTCGATCCGGCTGGGCAGCAGCCATGACGACGTTTGCTCCAACACCTCTCCACCTTCCCGGCGCGCCTCCGGCCCAACCGCCGCGCCGTCTCTGGCTGATTACTTTCGTCGATCTGGTGATGCTTTTGCTCGCCTTCTTCGTTTTGATGTTTTCCATGTCGAGCCTCGACAGTGCGCGGTTTGCTGCGGTTGCCCGGTCCTATACGGACGTCTTTCACGGGGCCGGGGGCGGCCGGGAAGCCGCTGTTGGCCCGGTACGCGTACCGCTTGTGGCGCGGACGCCCGGAGACGATCTGGCCTATCTGGAGGCGGTTCTGCGGACGACTTTCGCCGGTCAACCCAGGCTGAGCGTGATCCAGTTCCGCCTGACCTCACAATACCTTATTCTATTGGTTCCGGCGCAGATGACGGCCGCCGCCGGTCTCGGCACGCTTGATGACGAGACACAGGGCCGTTTCTTCGAACTTGGCGGAGTATTGAGCAACCTGTCCAACCGTATCGCGATCGTCGCTCCCGTCCCATTGGGCGCCGGTGCTCCAGCATGGCCGGCGGCGGCGTTGCGCGCCCGAAGCGCGCGGGCGGCGCTTCAGTCGGCTGGATACGAGCGCGATATGGCTACCCTTGTGCAGGGCAGTCCCGAAGAGATCGCGAGCGACGGTGAGTTGCCGCCGGTTCAGATTATTGTCTTCCCCGAAACGGTAGCGTCCTCCACCGGAGGTGCGCCGTGATCAGATATGTACGGTTGCTGGCAATTCTGGCGGCGTTGTGTCTGAGCACGCCAACCGTGCTCCATGCCGCCGGGTTGCGTACCGCAACACGCGACGGCTATGCCCGTCTGGTCTTCGACTGGGATTCGCCGGTGCGCTATTCCGCCGACGTCGTCGGCGGACAACTGGTGATGCAGTTTGAGACGCCGATTGGCGGCAACATCGCCGCCGCCAACCAGGCGTTGGCCGAATATGTGACCGGCCCGGGGCAACTTAGCCCTGACGGCCGCACTCTGATTTTCCCCCTCCGCCCCTCCGTGACCATGCGCACATTTCCAGTGGGAAATGCGGTGGTCGTGGACCTGACGGCGCCAACGCCGCCCCCGGTAGCGGCGGCGGCAAAGCCAACACCGCCCGCTGCGGCAAAAACACCCGCGACCGCACCGGCGCAAACCGTTGCAAAGACGTCGCCGGTGGTGAACACGGATCAGGCGCTTGCGCTCCAGGGCTCGCTGAGCAGCACTGTCGGCGTGCGCGCCGCCGCCCATCCGGATTTCTTTCGCGTCGCGCTCGATTGGCCCGGAAAGACCAACTACAAAGTCGAGCGCGGGGACGACAAGGTCACAGTGACCTTCGATCGCGCCGCGCCGATCAATCTCGATACGCTCAACCGCAATCTGCCGGCCGCCCTTCGTCCCGCCACAGTGGCGGTCGATAACGGGCATACGATCTTGACGTTCCCGGTGGCCGCGGACGGGCAATTCCACGATTTCAGTACCGCCAACACCATCGCGTTCGATCTGGTGCCCGGATCGAAGGTTGCCAAGTCCGAACCGTCGCCGACGAAGGACTCCGCGAAGGCATCGGCAAAGAACGCTGTCGCGGACAAGGGCAAGAAAGAGCTTGCGGCCGCCGCGGACAAATCATCCAAACCCACCGCTAAACATTCCACGCCGACGGAAACGGCGGCCGCGCCGGCCGACAATGCCGGGCAGGTCAGTCTCACCATTCCCTGGACCGAGCCCACGGCGGTGGCGGTCTTCCGGCGCGCGGAGTTCACGTGGGTGGTGTTCGACCGCTACCAGCAATTGGATGTGGACAAGTTGCAAAAGGCGGGCGCGCCTTACATAACCTTCATCGAACAGCTGCCGTTCCGCAACAACACCATTCTCCGCATGGTGACTCCGCCGGATATCAATCCCAGTGTCCGGCGTGACGGCCTGTCGTGGATTCTCGATTTTCGCGCCATGCCGATCCGCCCGACCCGGCCGATCGACATCCGCCCGCAAGTCAAAGGTCAGGAGACAAGCCTCTTCGCCGCCGTGAGCGAGGGTGGCCGCACGGTGGGGGTGGAAGATCCGGAAGTTGGCGATATGCTCCTGGTCGTGCCGGTGATCCCCTTGAGCGAAGGCGTCTATCCCGACCGCAGTTTCCCCGACCTCGATCTTCCCACCACCGCCCAGGGTATTCTGGTTGTCCCCAAAAGCGATGGCGTGCGGGCACAGGCGTCGCAGACCGGTGTTGATATCGAGGTCGACGGCGGCATGGTTCTGTCGAAGGCGCTCGTCGACAGCGGCGAAACGGTAAGCCCCCAGGCCAATGCCAATGCCAACTTCAACATCGCCGATTGGCAGGTGGGCCACCCCGAGGAATATATCAAGACCAAGCAGGCCCTTGAGGCGGCCACGTCCGACGAGCGGCCGGAAATCAAACAGGCGGCGCGCCTGCGCTTCGCGCGGTTTGAGTTCGTCAATGGGTTTTATCCGGAAGCCCTCGGTGTCCTTCGCGTCATGCGCGATGCGGACTCAGACATTGAAGAGACGGCGCCGTTCCGCGCTGTGCGCGGTGCGACCGAACTCATGATGCGGCGCTGGCCCGAGGCGTCCGACGACCTCAATCACCTCAGTCTGGCAAGCGACGATGATGCTCACTTCTGGCTGGCGGCAGCTCGCGCCCAGATCGGCCATCCCGAAGCCCAGGCGCAGGCCATGATCCAGTCCGGCGGCGTGATCCGCGACTATCCGTCCAAGGTGAAAATCACGCTTGCCCTGATCGCCCTCGACGCGGCGATCGCCTCCGGCGACGAATTCGGCGCACGCGGTTTTCTCGATATTCTTCGCAAGGAAACCGCCGATGCGACGCAACAGCCCATGATCGACTACCTGGATGGCAAGCTGAACCAGAAGTTCGGCGACCTTCAGGTCGCGCTGCAGGATTATCGCAAAGCCGAAGCCGGCGCGAATTTCTACTACAGCGTTCTTGCCAACCGTGATCGTCTGGAACTGGAGCATCAGCTCGGAACGATCTCGACGGCGGACCTGATCGAGGGTTTCGAAAAACTGCGGTATCGCTGGCGTGGCGACGACGTGGAACTCGGCCTGCTCCTTCGGCTCGGCGATCTCTATACCGACCAGGGCGACTACGGCACCGCCTTGCGTACGCTGAAGCTCACCACCGAATACTTCCAGGATGATCCGCGCGTCGACGAGGCGGCGATCAAAATGTCGGGTCTGTTCGAGAAACTGTATCTCGACGACGAGAGCGCGAAGATGCAGCCGGTGGAGGCTATCGGTCTGTTCGACGAGTTCCGGAGTCTCGTTCCGCCCGGCGATAAGGGTGATGAGATGATTCGCAAGCTCGCCGATCGTCTGGTGTCGGTGGACCTGCTGGATCAGGCAGCCGTCCTGCTGGAGCGCCAGGTTCAGTTCCGCGTGACCGGTGTGGATCGGGCCCGCATCGGCGCGCGCCTTGCCCTGGTCTATCTTCTCAACCGCGAGCCGCAGAAGGCCGTCGATATCCTTCACGACACCGAGGAAGCCGATACCGGACATGACCTCAATTCCCAGCGTCGGAGGCTGGAGGCGCGTGCGCTTACTGACTTGGGCAAGATCGATCAAGCGATCCTGATGCTTGGCGCGGATACGTCGCTGGAATCGCGACAGCTGCGGGCGGAAATCTACTGGCGCTCTCAGGATTGGGGCAACGCCGCCAAGGCGATCGCCGAGATGGTGCCGGAAGCCGACGCGGGCGCGCTGAGTGAGCCTGATGCCAAGCTCGTGCTTGACTGGGCGACGGCCCTGACGCTCGCCAATGACGATCGCACCGTATCCCGCGTGCATCAGCGCTATGGTGGGTTGATGGCGAATACGCCCTACAAAGATGCCTTCGCGCTGATCACGACGCCGAAGGAGAAGGGTGTGATGGACGTGAAGTCGGTCAAATCCCAGATCGAGCAGGCCGAGAACTTCAAATCCTTCATGGTCGAATACAAGGACATGCTCGGCCAAAAACCCCTGAGCGCGATTAATTAGAGTATCGCGTCAGTCTCTTTTCGCCAGGCAGCCGTTCAAAAAGAGCCGTGCAAGGGTTTTTGCGCGGACCTCGATGACGGCCTGCGAGGGCAACGGACCCACGCCCAGCGCCGCCGTGCGCAGCGGTTCGAGAACCATGGCGCTCGACAAAATGGTGGCGGCATCGGTGGGGTCGTCCAGGGCAATGAGTCCGTGGTCGACCTGCGTGCGCAGCCAGTCCGCCAGCATCTGGATATGGCGTGCGGGTGCCTCGCGGTAAAATGTGCGCGCGATCTCGGGAAACCGCGGCGCTTCGGCGATGGTCAACCGGAATGCATTCACGGCAAAGGGAACCAGCCTGACGCGGGCGACCTCGGCCAGATTTCGGGCCAGGGTTCGTTCAAGGGTTTCGGCATCGGCGATGTCCTGCTCAAGGGCGGGCAGGGGGCTTCGTTCGATGTGGTCCTTCATGACCGCTTCGAACAGTTCTTCCTTATTGGCCACGAAGCAATAGATCGTCTTTTTAGAAACACCGGCCCGCTTGGCCACAGCATCCATGCTGGAATTGCCAAACCCCTGATCCATAAAGAGTTCTTCCGCCGCTTTGAGCAAAGCGCGACGACGCGCATCTTCTGTTCCGCGGAGGGGGCGGCCCCGCTTGGGCGTGCACGGGCCAGTTTCATCGTCGTTAGCCATGCGAATCCTTCATAGCTACCATGAAAAGAAACCATCTAGTTCCGTTATACGAAAGGGAACTATATGGTTTCCATATTGCACCGGGAACGTCCCGGTCAAGGCCCCAGCACCAAAAGATTGGCGGACGGGGTAGTGGAAAGGAAGATGATCATGGGCGCACTCACAGAAACCTCCAATGTCGATATGTCCCAGATGTCGGGTGTCATGGCGGGTCTGACCAAGACCGATGCCAGCGCGCCTCGGACGTCCACACATCGGCCTAGCCGCAAGCAGCTTCTGGTCAGCCTCTTGACGGCCACCGCCATGGCGGGTCTCGCGGGCGTGGGCGCGGAGTACTGGACGACTGGACGGTTCCAGGTCTCCACGGACGACGCCTATGTGGCGGCCGATTCCACCGCCGTCGCGCCGAAGGTTTCCGGCTATATCAAGGACGTCCTCGTCGCTGACAATCAGGCGGTCAAGGCCGGTCAGGTTCTCGCCACCATCGACGACAGCGATTTTGCCACGGCGTTGGAGCGGGCCAAGGCGAGCGTCGTGGCGGCTGAGGCCGATGTGGACAACCTGCAGGCCCAGATCGAGCAGCAAAAGCAAGCCGTCATCGCGGCCCGGTCAACGCTTACCGCCGATCGGGCCAGTCAATCCTATGCGCAACAGGATTACCGCCGGTTTGCCGACCTCTTGAAAACCGGTTACGGCACAGTGCAACGCGTTCAGCAGACGCAATCAGCGATCCGCCAGGCGGACGCCACGGTGCAGCGCGACATAGCGGCCGTGGCCAGCGCCGAACAGCAAAGCGGCATTCTCACCGCGCAACTGGCCAAAGCAAATGCGGCACTGAAGGGCGATCAGGCGCTGGAACAACAGGCCGAACTTAACGAGAGCTATACGACAATCGTTGCCGCGGTCGACGGTAACGTCGGTGCGCGGTCGTTGCGGGTTGGCTCCTATGTGCAGGCGGGCACGCAACTTATGCAGATTGTTCCGCTGCACGCGGTCTATGTGACGGCGAACTACAAGGAAACGCAGCTGACTGACGTCCATGCCGGTCAGCCGGTTCAGGTCGAGGTCGACACGTTTCCCGGTCTGAAGATCGCCGGGCATGTGGACAGCCTGTCGCCTGCCAGCGGCCAGGAATTCGCCTTGCTGCCGCCCGACAATGCGACCGGCAACTTCACCAAGATCGTGCAGCGGATTCCGGTGAAGATTGTTCTTGAGCCCAATCCCGCCATCGAAGGTAAGCTCCGCCCCGGCATGTCGGTGGAGGCCGAGATCGATACCAAAGCCTCCGCGTCCGACAACGGTTCGCAAGTTGCCGCACGTTGATCCGGCAATGAGGAGGGGCGGTCATGTCCAGTGTCTCCGGCACCTCCTCCACGTTCCCGAACGTGGAGGAGGCTGTTTCTTTTAAGACCTGGGTCGGCGTCTTTGGTGCGACCCTGGGCGCTTTCATGGCCGTGCTGAATATCCAGATCACCAACGCGTCCCTGCACGATATCGAGGGCGGCATCGGCACCGGCGGCACCAACGGTGCGTGGGTTTCCACCGCCCACCTGGTGGGTGAGATCATCGTCATTCCCCTGACGGACTTTCTCAGCCGCGTCTTCTCGCTACGCCGGTATCTCATCGCCAATGTGGCGTTGTTCCTATTCTTCTCGGTGGCGTGCGGTTTTGTCCATAACCTGAGTGAGATGATCGTCCTGCGCGGCTTACAGGGGTTCAGCGGCGGCGTGCTGATTCCCTTGGCGTTCACCATCATCGTCACGTCATTGCCGAAGTCAAAGCAGCCCATCGGTATGGCGGGATTCGCCATCAGTGCCACATTTGCTCCGGCCATCGGTCCGACCATCGGTGGCTACCTGACCGACAACCTCGGTTGGCAGTATGTCTTCTACCTCAATCTTGTGCCCGGCGCCGTCATGCTCGGTGCGCTGTGGTGGGCATTGAAGCCTTCGGCTCCGCGTCTCGATCTGCTTCGACACGGCGACTGGACGGGCATCGCCGCACTGGCCATCGGCCTCGGTTCTCTGCAGACGGTTCTGGAAGAAGGGAACCAGGACGACTGGTTCGGATCAGCACTCATCGTTCGTCTGTCCATCATTGCGGCTGTCTTTTTGGCGCTGTTCGTATGGATTGAATTGAGCAAGCCCGAGCCTGTGGTCAATCTTCGGCTGCTTGCGCGACGCAATTTCGGCTTCGGAACCTTCAGCAATTTCTTCCTGGGTTTCGGGCTCTACGGTGCGGGTTATCTGCTCACCCAATATCTGGCGCAATCCCAGGGCTATAATGCTGGCCAGATCGGGGCGGTGATGATGTGGACCGGATTGCCGCAGCTTGTCATCATTCCGTTTGTTCCTAAACTCATGGGAAAGATCGACAGCCGCCTGCTCGTCGGCTTCGGGTTGAGCCTGTTCGCCATCAGTTGCTTCATGAATCTCGAATTGTCCCGGGACTATGCCGCGGACCAACTTTTGATTCCCAATATTACGCGCGCGGTCGGATTTGCCTTCATCCTGACGCCGCTGTCGGCCGTGGCCATGGTCGGCATGGAACGGGAAAACGCCGGCGCCGCGTCCGGGCTATTCAACATGATGCGCAATCTGGGCGGCGCCGTCGGTACGGCCGCACTGGTGACGTTCTTTACCAAGCGTGAGCAGTATCACTCGAGCGTGATCAACGCCAATGTCTCGCTCGGGGACCCGGCGACGCGCGACCGGATCGCGAACTTGCAGCGGTTTTTCATCAGTCACGGGACGCCCGATCCCGCGGCCGCCGCCCACAAAGCGATTGTCCTGATCGGTCAGGCCATCCGCGCCCAGGCCAATCTCATGGGGTTCGGCGATACCTTTGGCCTGCTCGGTGCGATGCTGACCATCGCCGCGATTTCCATCGTCTTTCTCAAGAAAGGTCCGATCACGGCCGGTGCCGGCGCGCATTGAGATAGTTGCCGGCAAAGGACACTGCCGGAGTGGGCCCTAAACGCCGTTGCTTGAATAGATCAGGCTGCTGACGATGGGATAAATCTGTTTCTCCCATCGCGATCCGCTGAACACGCCGTAGTGACCGACGCCGGCCTGCATGTGATGCCGTTTCAGGTGCGGTCTAAGGCCGGTGCAAAGGTCATGGGCCGCGACGGTCTGGCCGAGCGCGCAGATATCGTCCCGCTCACCTTCCACCGTCAGGAGCGCTGTGCGCTTGATCGCGCTGGGGTTCACGCGTTTTCCCCGGAACTCCATCGCGCCCTGGGCGAGTTGCGCCTGCTGGAATACCCGATCCACGGTCTCAAGGTAAAACTCCGCGGATAGATCCAGTACAGCGAAATATTCGTCGTAGAACGTGGTGATCGCGTCGGCCTTATCCTGTTCGCCTTTCGCGATATGGCCGAAGAGGTCGTAGTGCGCCCGCTCATGACGCTGCCGGTTCATGGACATGAATGCGATGAGTTGCACAAAGCCCGGATAAACCTTGCGGCCGGCGCCCTTGAGTCGCCAGGGGACAATGGAGATGAGATTCTTCTCAAACCATTCGATGGGCTTGCTGGTCGCCAGTTCATTGACTTTGGTCGGGTTGACGCGGGTGTCGATGGGCCCGGCCATGAGCGTCATGCTGCGCGGCTGCGCGGGGTTGCCTTCCTCGGCCATGGCGGCGACGGCCACAAGCACGGGGACGCACGGTTGGCACACGGCGAGCACGTGTCCGCCGGGACCAATTTTCTCAAGGAAGCGGATGACGTGCTCCGTGTAATCGTCGAACCCGAAACCCCCTGCGGACAGGGGAATGTCCCGCGCGTTATGCCAATCGGTAATATAGACGTCGTGATCGGCCAGCATGGTACGGACCGTGCTGCGCAGCAGGGTGGCGAAATGGCCCGAGAGCGGCGCTACGATCAGCACGCGCGGATATACGGTGGCTGTATCCTTGCGAAAATGGAGCAGGGACGCGAACGGCGTCTGATCGGCGATCTCCTCGGTGACGGCAACGTCCTGATTGCCGACAGTCACCCGGTCGATCCCGAACGCCGGCCGGTGGTGGGTAAGGCCGACCCGGGACATCAGGCCCCAGAAAGCGGCCAGGTAGGAGAACGCGCCGAATCCGGGAATTCCGGCGAGAGGCGACAGCAAAGCATGGAACACCTTGCCGAGGGCGCGAACCGGCTGGAATGCGTCGGTTTGTGTTTGATAAGCGTTATAAATCACACCCGGACCCATAAAAAAATCCCAAGTCGCCACAAAGCTAGTGCAATTCATCCCGCATTGCGAGATGATCATAGCGCCTATTGCTGCAGTGCACTATGGGTCTTTTAGAGCTTAGGGGCGAGCAAAAAGCTACGCCACTCATGGAGGAGCTATGGCGTCCGCCACGTTGACGATCTCCAGCAGGAACTATTCGTCCTGGTCCCTGCGGGGGTGGCTGCTTTGCAAGATGGCGGGAATTGATTTCACCGCCACGGTCTTGCCCATCGACGATCCGAACGCGCGCGCCGAGCTGCTGTTGTTGTCGCCGTCGTTTCTGGTTCCCCGCCTTGAACACAACGGCGCGAAAATTTGGGATACGTGGGCCATCGCCGAATATCTCGCGGAAATAAAACCCAAGGCGGGCATGTTTCCCGAGGATCAGGTTCAGCGCGCGCGATGCCGGTCGGTCTCCGGCGAGATGCACTCCGGCTTTTACAATCTGCGCTCGGCGCTGCCGATGAATCTGAAGGCTCATTACGCGGGTTTCCAATCGTGGGCCGGTGCCCGGGCGGATATCGCGCGGGTCCGCGCGATCTGGCAGGAGTGTATCCACGAAAGCGGCGGTCCTTATCTGTTTGGCGAACTGAGTGTCGCCGATGCCATGTATGCACCGGTATGCACGCGTTTTCTCACCTATGACGTGCATCTCGACGATGTCTGTGCGGCATATTGCAAAACAATCATGAAATGGCCGGCCATGGCAGAGTGGGTGGAAGCGGCCAAGGCCGAGCCGGAACAAGTCGATGAGCTTGACGCGGAGTTCTAAGATAAGGTTGGGGGACCGGACAATAGGAGGGCGCCATGGGTATTGCAAATAAAGTCGCGGTCGTCACCGGCGCCGCCAGCGGCATCGGCAAGGAGATCGCCCGGGTATTCCTCGGCGCAGGCGCCAAGGTCGCGATTGCCGATCTCAATGCCAAGGGCGCCGACGACACAGCGCGGGAACTCGATCCGACCGGCGCGGCGGCCATGGGCGTTGCCATGGATGTCACCAATGAATCCGCGGTCGACATGGGCATGGATCAGGTCGCGCGGAAATTCGGCCAGATCGATATTCTCGTCAGCAACGCCGGAATTCAGATCGTCCAGCCGTTGGATCAGTTCGACTTTGGTCAGTGGAAGAAGATGCTGGCCATTCATCTCGACGGCGCGTTCCTCACCACCAGGGCAGCCCTCCGCTACATGTACAAGCAGGGCAAGGGCGGCAGCATCATCTACATGGGGTCAGTCCATTCAAAAGAAGCCTCGCCGCTCAAGGCGCCTTATGTCACCGCCAAACATGGGCTCATCGGTCTCGCCAAGGTGGTGGCGAAGGAAGGCGCGAAGCACGGCGTGCGTGCCAATGTGATCTGTCCCGGATATGTGTGGACGCCGTTGGTCGAAAAACAGATTCCGGAAACGGCGAAGGAACGCGGTATATCGGAAGAAGAAGTGATCAAGAAGGTCATGCTCGGCGAGACCGTTGATGGCGAGTTCACGACAGTTGCCGATGTCGCCGCCGCCGCGCTGTTTTTCGCATCCTTCGAAACCAATGCGCTCACCGGCCAGTCCCTGATCGTGAGCCACGGTTGGATTATGCAATAAGCGCAAGCTGATGCGGCCTGCGCTTATTGCCGGGACAAGAATCGCGCCGTTCTGCACGTGAAGGTTGCTGTCCGCGCCTTGCTGTAAACTGCCCCATCTTTGACACGAGACGTCCGCAATCCGGTCAAAGTGGCGGGCTATGTTTTCATTCTGGCGGCAAGAGCCCTTCCCGGTGCGGTAATTCCACCACGCCGGATGAGAAGGTCTCTCCTCTCGAAGTCCGCCCATGGAGGAAAACATGCGTGGTTTTATGTCGTATCTCAAAACCGGTCGCGTCGCGTTGGCCGCTCTGGGTTTGCTGACGGCTGTTGCGGCAACGACAACCGTCGCCGCCCCCGCGCGAGCCGATTGGGATGATCATCGCGGTTACGACCGCGGTTATGATCGCGACGACCATTGGCGTCACGAGCGTTGGGAGCAGGAACGCCGGGAACAGGAGTGGCGCGAGCATGCGTGGCGTGCGCGTCATACCTACTATCCGGCCTACGGCTACTATGCCCCGGCTTATGTTTATCCGCAGCCGGGCATATCGTTCGGTTTCGTTTTCCACTGAGTCCCGATGGCTAAGACCTAGGCGTCGGCCCTTTAGCGCGCTTCCTGGAAAAGCGATCTTCCGGCTTTCCGATAGGAAGCGCGCTCTTGCCGTTAAGCCAGACCAATTTCCCAACGCGCGTGAACCGGGAATTGGTCTGGCGCCGAGGCCGGGTGGGCCGGGACACGCCCCAGTTCTCTGACGGTCCCGCGGCCATTGAAGCCGCCGCCACGCGCTTGCATCAGGTCGAGCTGCTGCGCTAGCATCAGCCAGCACGAGTCCCCGACGAATATCCCTGTTAAGTTGCTTGTACCCTGAGAGAGCTGGGATGCCCAGCTTCGCTCCGTATGGAGTGCGTTGCGTCTGCCGCCGCGCGATGGCCACAGGAAACAGTCGTCTATGCGAAACTCAGCAATTGGTCTGTCGCCGCAGGGCGAGGTTGAATCGTTCCGCGACGTGGCGGACATGCTGCTGGCGGTCACAGCAGACCTTCAATGCAAGGCTGCCAATCCCGCTTTTCTCACATGTATTGGCTACGACAATGACGTCACAGCTTTGTCCCTCCTCGCCTTAGTCGACGGTGAGGATCGGCCGAAACTGGCTGCTGCCTTGCGTACGCTCGAGCCCGGTTGTTCGATTCACGGCCTTGACGTGCGCCTGTTGACCAAGAATGACGGCGCGCGATGGAGCGAGTGGAGCGCCCGGCGATCCGGGGAGACAATCTATTGTGTGATCCGCGACGCCACCGAGCGCGTGTGGCGGGAGTCGCTGCGACTGGCGGAGCAGGATATCCTTGCCGCCATCGCCGGCGGCCACAGTCTCCATCGGATACTGACCCTTGCCTGCGAGAAATTCGAGACGCTCCTGCCATCGGGATTGTGCTCGATTCTGCTCTTGGATCCGACGCGCACATGGATTCGAAATGGCGCCGCGCCAAGCCTGCCTCCCGCGTATACGGATGCTCTGAATGACATTGCCGTCGGCCCGAATGCGGGCAGTTGCGGCACGGCCATATTCAGGCGCGAGATGGTCATTGTTGAAGATATCGCCAATGATCCGCTTTGGACCGACTACCGCGACCTGGCCTTGCCCCACGGCCTTGCCGCATGCTGGTCGATTCCGCTGCTTAATGCCCGTCAACAGCCGCTTGGCAGCTTTGCGATTTACCACAAAGAGCCGCATTACCCGTGCGATCACGAAATCGAAGTGGCACGGTTGTTTTCACATGTGGTTGCGGTGGCGATTGAACGGGGTGCCGACCGCGATTCCCTCATTGAAGCGCGGCATGCGGCGGAGTCGGCAAACCGAGCGAAATCGGAATTTCTTACGCATATGAGCCACGAGCTGAGAACACCGCTCAACGCCATCATCGGCTTCAGCGATGCCATGAGTGCCGGTGTGTTTGGGCCCTTGGGTTCCGATCGATATGCGGAATATGCGCAGCACATTCGGGCCAGTGGAACGCTGTTGCTTGGAATGATCGACGGGCTTCTTGATCTCGCGCGCCTTGAATCCGGGAAGGTCGAGCTCAGGGATGAACCCCTTGAGTTGGCGCCGTTGATGACGGAATGCGTGTGTATCGTGGAGACGCCGCTTGATTCGTCGGCGCCCAGCATCTCCGTCGAGGTACCGTCAAACGGGCTTGCCCTGACGGCCGATCGCCAGGCGATGACGCGCGTGATGCTCAATTTGCTCAGTAATGCCGTGAAATTCACGCCCCGAGGCGGTGAAATCTTCGTGACGGCAAAAGTTGATCCAGAGGGCCTGAGCGTTTGCGTGACGGATACGGGCGTGGGAATTTCGCCTCAAGATCTTGAAGCGATCGGAAAGCCTTTTGTCCGTGTCAGACCTTCATCCGGACTCCAGCCGCATGGGACCGGCCTCGGGCTGTTCATCAGCCGGTCGCTGATCGAACTCCACGGCGGAACGTTGACGGTGCAAAGCCGGTTGGGCCAAGGAACCGAGGTGACGATCAGGCTTCCGATTGCGCGTGTCGCGAATTTAGCGGTCGCGTGAAGGCGGACAATCGGATCACGTGTCCGGCGCCGGCTAGTTCTGGAAACTTTGGACCAGGCTGCCGATGAGTATGTACCAGCCATCCACCAGCACGAAAAAGATCAGCTTGAAGGGCAGGGAGAGCATGGTCGGCGGCAGCATCATCATGCCCATGGACATAAGCACCGAAGCGATCACCATGTCGATGATGATGAAGGGAATATAGATCAGGAAGCCGATCTCGAATGACCGGCGCAGCTCCGAGATCATGAAGGCGGGAATCAAGGCCTGCAGCGGCGTGTCCTCGGGTTTCTCCACCGTCGGCGTCTTGGCCATGTTCATGAACAGGGCCAAGTCCTTTTCGCGCACGTGCTTCAGCATGAAGGCATGGAACGGCGCCATGCTGCGGTCGAACGCTTCGGCTTCCTCGATTTTGCCGTCGATCAGCGGCTTGACGCCCGTATCCCATGCCGCCTGGAATTGCGGCATCATGATGAAGGCGGTCATAAAGATCGACAGCGACATGATCACGGTGTTCGGGGGGCTGGTATTGGTACCCAGCGCCCGGCGCAGAATTGACAGCACCGTGACGATACGTGTGAACGCCGTGACCATCATGAAGATGGCCGGCGCGATACTGAGCACGGTCAGCAGCAGCAAAAGCTGGATGATGCGGTTGGTGGACGAGCCAGGTCCGCCGCCTTTGCCGAAGTCCAGGGTGAAGGTTTGGGCTTCCGCCGGGTGCGCGGCGAGCAGCACGCTCACCGCGAGAATGCCTGCCCCCAAGAGCAGCGAACGACGGCGACTGATCGCGTCGAAGAGCGTGGTCATTGGGGTGTGTCCTTGGCCAGGAACTTGCGGAATGGCGGCGTGTACTCCTCCGCACCGCCGTCGGGGAGTGCCGTGGCGGGAATGGAGCGTTCGATCACCTGGCTGGTATTGGGGCCGATCATGATCAGATGTTCCACATCGTCCCGGCGAATCAGCACGAGCCGATGCCGCCCATCGAGCATGGCGGTTTCCACGGTCCGAATGCGGCGACGGCGCGTCAATACGCCACCGGCGCTCATGCCGAGGCCAAGGCGCTTCAGCAGCCACGCCAGGCCCATGATCAGGCCCAGTACGAAGATCAGGGCGAGAATGAATTTCAGGTAATTCAGCGAATCCATCACTGGGGCTCGCGATCCGTCTGCGGGTTCATGCTCATGGGAAATGCTTCAGCATGTCGGCATAGGCGGCTGCGCCGACACTGTGGCTGGGCATGATCGGCAAGTCCCCGAAACGGCTATGCATCGCTGTTTCCAAGCCGTCGAGCTGATCGAGGAGAACGCCCAACTTGCTGGTCAGCCGTCGGGCGTCCGGGATTGGGAGATCGAGCGCGGCCTTGCAGGCGTCGTGAATATGGCCGTCAAGCGCGCCGAGATCGATGAGGCGGCCATCCTCCATGAGACGGTGGGCGGCGGCGATCACCGCGAAAACTTTGTCCAGGTCCGCTTCAATCGTGGTGATATCGCGGGGAGCGGCAGCCGGGGTCGGGGTGGTCATGGATGTTGTCCTGCGGGCGTCTGGGCTGCGAACCCAGCTGGGATTTGATTGTTGGCGCGGTAGACGTAGTTGAGAATTTCCGCCACGGCGGCGAAGGCTTCCGTCGGAATCGGGCAGTCCACGTCGACCGCGCTGAGGATCTGGGCAAGGTCGGCGTCCTCGCGGACCTTTACGCCGTTCGCAAAAGCGATGGCCAGGATTTGCTCGGCGATGATGCCGCGACCGCTCGCGGTAATTTTGGGAGGGGCGGCGTTGGCCTGTTCCTCGAGGGCCACGGCAAGCGCACGCGGGGTCTTCCGCGCGGCGCCGGTCTCTGTGCCGGACTCGGACGACGATCCGGGGAAAGGGGGCTGAGGCGACCGCGACATGATCGTTCCGATCCTAGGAGTCCCCCAATGAACCCTGGGGGACGGGGGTGATGCGACTCGGCCACAGCGTCTGGCCTGACTCGGTAAGAATTGCCGGAACGCACTTAAGAAAGGCTTAAGTGGACGACCGCAAAAATCCCCTGAAACCCGCGGAATTCCGCCAGATTTAGCGCGTTAACCCGGATTCACAGGTTGTTAATTTTCTTAGGCCAATTTTGCCTAGTCGCGGCACCGCTCATCCTGGCGGCCGCCTACCCAGCTACGACGGATGCCGGCCATGGATCTGGACAATCTTACGCTCTTCAAGATGGCGATGACCAAGATGGATTGGGCGTCGCAGCGTCAGAAGGTGCTGTCGCAGAACGTCGCCAATGCCGACACGCCGGACTACAAGGCCCGCGACCTGAAGAAACTCGATTTCAAAAAGATTCTCGAAGGCACCACACCCGCGCCGGTGAAAGTCGCGCAGACCAACCCCATGCACCTGCCGGGGACGATCCCACAGCAGGAGCAGTTCAACGCGCGCACGCCCTACAAGCCCTACGAAGAATCTCCGGATCAGAACGAAGTCACGATCGAGGATCAGATGGAGAAAGTGGGCCAAGCCCGCGCCGACTACAACACGGCGGTCACGCTTATGGAAGCGCAGCTCAAGATGTTCAAGGCCGCGCTCGACAAGGGCGGCGGCTGAACGGCCTAAGAGAAAGCAACCGAGGACAACATCATGGATGACCTCAATATCAGCTCGCAGATTGCCTCAAACGGCATGAAGGCCCAGGCCACGCGCCTGCGCGTCATCTCCGAGAACCTGGCGAATGCCGACTCTACCTCGGAACTTCCCGGCCGTGAGCCTTATCGCCGCAAGCTGGTGACCTTTCGCAATCAGCTCGACAGATCGCTTCAGGCGGACACCGTGAAAGTGAAAAAAATTCTGACCGACCAGAGCAAGTTGAACTCCAAATACGATCCGTCAAATCCCGCCGCCGACGACAAGGGCTATGTGCTGATGCCCAACGTCAATCCGCTGGTGGAAATGATGGACATGCGCGAAGCGCAGCGGTCCTATGAGGCGAACATGGACGTCATCTCCACCTCCCGTCAGATGGTGGCCAAGACCCTCGATCTGTTGAAGTAGTCCGACCCGTTTTCACGCTCATCAAAGGGGGCCGATCATGGCCGTCGATTTCTCAACCGCCGTCAACGCCTATCGCCAAGCGGCGGGCGCCGTCAGCTCCGGCAAGCCCGTCGCCGTCGGTGGCGGCGAGGAAGATAAGGGATCATTTGCCGCCATGGTCACCGACTCGCTGAAGCATGCGGTCCAGAGCGGTCGCGATGCGGAAACGCTGAGCATGAAGCAAATCGCCGGTGAGGCGGATCTCAAAGATGTGATCACGGCCGTCGCCAACGCCGAACAGACCTTAGAGACCGTCGTGGCCGTGCGTGACAAGGTGCTTGCCGCCTATCAGGACATTCTGAAAATGCCGATTTAGGCCTTCCGTGCAGGACGGGTGCGAGAGTCATGAATGAAGTTGAGGTTCTCGACGTAGCGCGTGACGCGATGAGCACCATGCTGATCGTCTCCATGCCGATCCTGCTGGTGGGGCTCGCGATCGGTCTCGTGGTGTCGATTTTTCAGACCCTGACCCACATCCAGGAAATGACGTTGACGTTCATTCCCAAGATCGTCGGCGTCTTCGGCACGGCGCTTCTGCTCATGCCCTGGATGTTGCGCCACCTCACGGAATTCACCGAACGGATGATGGACAAGATCGTCGGCCTCGGCTGAGGTTCGTGGCGCGAGTCTGCCGCAGCTGATTTGAGGAACCGCAAATCCACCACGCGCCCTGGAAAAGTGGCACATGCTCCAAGACCTGCTGGCCACGAACATCTTTGACTTTCTGCTGGTCTTCAGCCGGCTTTCCCTTGTCTTTTTCCTGTTTCCAGGCATCTCCGCGGGGTATGTGCCGGCACGTCTGCGGTTGATCGTCGCGCTTCTGGTGACGCTGCTGGCGTTGCCCCTGGTCCACGACGAGCTGCCGCCGCAGCCCGGAACGCCGGCCGAACTGGCCTCGCTGATCGTGACCGAGATGCTGATCGGCGGATTTCTTGGCGCCGTGGTGCAGACGATCATGAGCACCCTGCAGCTTGCCGGCGAAGTCATTGCCCAGTCCACCGGCCTAACAAACGCCCTCGTCGATGATCCAGTCACCGAAGAGCAAAGCGCCATCGTCATCGGTCTGCTGGATATCGTCGCCGTCTTGATGATCTTCATCACCGGCAGCCACCATCTGCTGATCTCCGCCGCGGTGGACAGCTACAGCCTTCTGCATCCGGGCGGCACGTTGTTCGCGGGCGACATGCTGTCCATGGCTTCGACGCTGCTCGGCCAGTCCTATGCCATGGGCATCAGGCTGGCGGCGCCGTTCCTGGTGTTCGAGATGGTCTTCCAGATCACGTCGGGAATCATGGCGCGGCTGTCGCCCCAGCTGAACGTCTACTTCGTCGCCATGCCCGGCCAGATTGCCCTCGGCCTGTCGATCCTGATGATTACGCTGCCGACCATCATGCTCGTGTTCATGCGGTATTTTGACGAAAACATTCGCGCGCTCCTCAACCCTGTGGCCGGAGGATAGCGGCCGGGGATGTCGGAGGACAAAGACGCCAAAACGGAACAGCCAACCGGGAAACGCCTTAACAAGGCGCGCGGTGAAGGCAACGTTCCCATGTCCCAGGAAATCAAGAGTCTCGTCATGCTTGTGGCGGGGCTGATTGTCGTCGGCACGCTCGCGCCGTGGGTTGCCAAGGAACTCACGGGGATATTGCGGTCCTTCATCGAACGGCCGGAGACGATCGAAGTGGGTGACGTGGAATCGCTTCGCCGCATGATCGCGCAAACCGCGTGGCGTGTCGGGCTGCTCCTGGCCTTTCCCATGTTTATTTTTGCCGCGGCGGCGGTGGCCTCAACCATCGGACAGATCGGCTTTGCCTTCTCGGCCTCCAAGCTGGTGCCGAATCTCTCGTCCATCAATCCCATCGACGGCTTCAAGCAACTGTTTTCCATGCAGTCGCTGGTTGAGGCGGGCAAGGGGCTTGTGAAGATTTTCATCATCGGCGCCGCCATCTGGATGCTGATCGTGCCGTCCCTCAATCACCCGGATCAGATCATCGATCAGGACATCCGGGTGACCATGAAGCAGATCCATTGGATGATCGTCATGATGCTCATGGTTGTGGTGTTGATCATGACCGTGCTGGCGGCGGCGGACTTGGTCTATCAACGCTGGTCCCACAACGAGAAGCTCAAGATGACCAAACAGGAGGTCAAGGACGAGCATAAGGAATCCGAGGGTGATCCCAAGATTAAGGGGCGTATCCGCGCCCTGCGCATGGAACGCCACCGCAAGCGGATGATGGCCAATGTGCCGAAGGCCACGGTCGTCATCACCAACCCCACGCACTATGCCGTAGCGCTCCGCTATGACATGGAGAATATGGCGGCGCCGGTATTGGTGGCAAAAGGTGTCGACTACCTCGCCAAGCGCATTCGTCAGATCGCCGAGATCCACGAGGTTCCGATCTTGGAGAACCCGCCGCTGGCCCGCGCGCTCTATGCCGCCGTCGAGGTTGATCAGGAGATTCCCGAGGAGCACTATAAAGCCGTGGCGGAAGTGATCGGCTACGTGATGCGTCTGAAAGGCAAGTTCCAGCCCACAAAAACGCCGCGCCAGCTGCCGGGCGAAGCAGGTTCGCCGCCGGGTATGATCTGAACTCGAGGTCCGATTCTAACATTCGCTTCGCAGGCCTGGCGCTACCTGGGTGGCGAATGTCAAATCCGCCCTACTATGAACCCGCTGTTTTGCGCAAACTGATCGGAAAACTACTCACGATGTGGCCGGAAATCTTCGCGCACGGCGGCGTGTCCAGCGTCCTCGGCCTCGCCGGCCTTGGCCTTGGGCTGGTTGCGCTCGGCGTGGCTTGGCGCAGTGCCCACCGCAAACCATCGACCGAGATTGAGATCGTCCTTGCCGGCCTGCTTGATGGGGCGGCGGGGGCGGCCGTGGTCACCAACGGCGCCGGCCGGACGGTCTACGCCAATAGCGCTGGCCGTGAATGGGTGGGCGATCAGGCCCCGGCCGATTTTCTCGCCGCTCATGTATTGCGGGATTTCGACCAGGATGAAGGTGTCGAGCGGTTGGTTCAGGCCGCGGCCGCGGGCCTTGTGGCGACCGCGGAGATTCCCCTGGCGCCGCCCGGTGGCGACGGACGTGGCGAGCCGGACTGGTACCGGGTCGCCGTCCGTCCGGTTGCATTCGGCGACGGTTTGATTCTCTGGAGCGCCGACGACATTACCGCCAGCCGGACGATCAACGACATCCTGAGCCAGGAACGGCAGGACCTTTCGGACTTCCTCTATTTTCTGCCCACGGGCGTTTATTCGGTGGATGTGGATGGCCGTTTTGCCTTCGTCAACCAGCGCTTCGCCGAATGGCTCGGTTACGATGTGGATGAACTCGCCGGCATGAAATTCGACGATGTCGCCGCCGGCCCGATCCGGCCGCATCTTGACGGTGAGTGGCGGGGTGCGATTCAGTTCCGCACCCGGAGCGGCGAAATACTGCCGGTCATGGTGCTGCAGTCCACTTACGATGACGCTGGCATAACGCGCACACGCACCATCGTGATCCGCGATGCCGCGACCGGCGAAGCGGTGTCCGGGCGAGGCACCTATGAGCGCTTCCGGGGGCTGTTCGACTCCGCGCCCGTGGCCATCGCCATCACCGACGGCGAGGGGCTGATCGCCGACTGCAACCAGGCCTTCGAACGTCTGGTGAACCAGAGCCGCGCGGCACTGGCGGGTGTTCCGCTGGCCGACCGGCTGGTGGAAGCGGACCGGCGCACGTTCACCACCGAAGTGGACAAGGTTCTGTCGGGCGACAGCGAGGGATTGCACCTCGACGTCAGCATCATGACCGCCGCCGGCACGCGCGACGGTATCGCGCAAGCGTCGGCGTTCGTTGGCCCACTCAGCGCGTCGGGTTTGCAGGGCGTTCCGGCGGAAGGCGTTGTTGCGCACTTCATCGACGTCACCGAACAGAAGAATCTGGAAGTCCAGTTCGCCCAGGCCCAGAAGATGCAGGCCATGGGCCAGCTCGCGGGCGGCGTCGCGCACGATTTCAACAATCTGCTCACGGCCATGATCGGCTTCTGCGACCTCCTGCTGCAGCGTCATGCGGCGGGCGATCCGTCTTTTGCTGACATCATGCAGATCAAGCAGAACGCCAACCGCGCCGCCAATCTGGTGCGCCAGCTGCTGGCGTTCTCGCGCAAACAGCCCTTGCAGCCCAAGGAATTGAACGTCACCGACGAGCTGACTGAGTTGTCCCATCTCCTGACACGGCTGATCGGCGAGTCCATCGAGTTCAAGCTGGTGCACGGACGCGAGTTGGGACTCATCCGCGTCGATCCCGGCCAGTTCGATCAGATGATCATCAATTTGGCGGTGAATGCACGGGATGCCATGGCCGGTGGTGGAACCCTTACCATTGCCACCGGCGTCGAGACATTCGAGCACCCGACCCAGGTCGGCGCCGAGCAAGTGCCGGCCGGACGCTATATCCGGGTCAGTGTCTCCGACACGGGCAAAGGCATCGCGCCGGAGAATCTGGGGCGCATCTTCGAGCCGTTCTTTTCCACCAAGAAGGAAATCCCCGGCGCCGGTACGGGCCTGGGGCTTGCCACGGTTTACGGCATCGTGCGCCAGACCGGCGGCTTTATTCTGGTGGACTCGGCACCCGGCCAGGGTGCCAAGTTCACTATCTACCTGCCGCGATTCACGCCCGAGGTGGAAGAGGGCGATGCGCGTAATGGCCGTGCCAAATCCGCCGGCAACGGCGCGGCACGTCCTGTCGAGGAAACGCCCGCCGCCCTCGACTTCACTCGGCCGGCCAACGTGCTGCTGGTGGAGGACGAGGACGCCGTGCGGGTGTTCGCGGCCCGTGCGCTGAAGAGCAAGGGCTACAAGGTCCTCGAAGCCCGCACCGGCGAGCAGGCCCTCGACATCCTGCGCGACCAGGCGGCCATGGACCTCATGATCACCGACATGATGATGCCCGGCATGGACGGCGGCACGCTGGCGCGTCTGATCCGGGTCGAGCGGCCGGAAATACGTATCCTGCTGATCTCCGGCTATTCGGAGGAAGTCGCCCGCGGCGATATCGTCGATACCGACGATTTCCACTTCCTGCCCAAACCCTTCAGCCTCAGCCAGCTGGTAGCCAAGGTGAAGGACGTGCTGAAAGAGCCGGGGTAGGCGATCGCCGGCCGGGGTGGACTCCAACCTGGATATCCACTGCGCCATTGCTCGACTGGGCCGGTCATTGGCGGCTTCGACTCCGGATAGAGCCGCTAGTCCCCACTACCACTATATATAGTTTCTGTTTTGTTCTCTTTTTGATCTTGAATATGAGAACAAAGAATGTACATTACATGCACCTGATGTGGTGAACCACCGGGTGCAGGCCGGGCGAGAGCGCGAGATTGAACCGGCCGCCCAACATGAATAGACAAAGGAGTGCCGCCATGGCCGAACCTGCCCTTCGTGTGATCGAAAGAGAATCAATGGACAAGAACAAGGCCCTGGATGCCGCCGTGACGCAGATCGAACGCGCCTTCGGCAAGGGTTCGATCATGCGCATGGGCCAAGAGGGTGCGGCGGTGGACATCGCCTCCGTGCCCACGGGTTCCCTGGGCCTCGATCTGGCCCTGGGCATCGGCGGTCTGCCCCGAGGTCGCGTTATCGAAATCTACGGTCCGGAAAGCTCGGGTAAGACCACCCTGGCACTCCATGTCATCGCCGAGGCCCAGAAGCTCGGCGGTACTTGCGCCTTCATCGATGCGGAACACGCCCTCGATCCCGGTTATGCCCGCAAGTTGGGCGTGGACCTGGACGGTTTGCTCATCTCCCAGCCCGATGCCGGTGAGCAGGCTCTGGAAATCTGCGACACCCTGGTGCGCTCCGGCGCCATCGACGTGCTGGTGGTCGACTCCGTCGCGGCACTGACCCCGCGCGCCGAACTCGAAGGCGAGATGGGCGACAACCACATGGGCCTCCATGCCCGGCTCATGAGCCAGGCCTTGCGCAAGCTCACCTCATCGGTGTCGCGCTCCAACACCCTGATCATCTTCATCAACCAGATCCGCATGAAGATCGGTGTCATGTTCGGCAACCCCGAGACCACCACCGGCGGCAATGCCCTCAAGTTCTACGCCTCGGTCCGCATCGACATCCGCCGCATCGGCCAGATCAAGGACAAGGAAGAAGTCGTCGGCAACCAGACCCGGGTCAAGGTGGTCAAGAACAAGGTGGCGCCGCCGTTCAAGGTCGTCGAGTTCGATATCATGTACGGCGAGGGCGTTTCCAAAACCGGTGAGTTGCTCGATCTCGGCGTCAAGGCCGGCCTGATCGAGAAATCCGGCTCCTGGTTTTCCTACAAATCCGAACGCATCGGCCAAGGCCGCGA
>SCTM01000167.1 GCA_004297485.1 Rhodospirillaceae bacterium | reverse complement strand
GCCGCTTTGTGCCGACCTTCCCGAATGCCCGCTATATGTTCGTTCGCCGGGAATATGAGCGCTGGGATACCCGCCGGTCCGACCATCGGGTTGTCGACTACAACGTCGGCAATTTCGAGAGAAGCGTTCTACCGGTCATGGAGGCCGGCCTCGCGGAACTCGTGAACGACCGGCACCGTCTGTCTCCCAGCGTTTCGATCGAGCCCGCCTATGGGCACACGGCGGGGCATTCGATGTTGCACCTCGTCTCGCAAGCGGAGGAGGCCTATTTCTCCGGTGACGTGTTTCATCATCCCCTTCAGTTTCTCGATCCGACGGTTCATTTCCCCGGCTGCGACAATCTCGAAGACGCCATAGCGACGCGCCGTCGTGTTGTCGCGCTCTGTGCGGAGCGAAATGCGCTCATCATTCCGGCACATTTTCCAACCCCACATGCGGGCTGGGTTCGCCGGCAAAATGGTGCGATCACCTTTGTGCCGATGGACTAGTGGTCCGATTCTAACATTCGCTTCGCAGCCCTACGGCGCGAATGTCAATTACGCTCCATTGGCGATACAGGCGTTCGGGCCTCGGTTCGTTCGCACCGGGGCCCCGTTTCTTTAAGATTGATCGACAATCGCCTGCAGGGTCTGCGCGAGCCATTTCGCCAATTTATTGTCGACACCTTTTGGCGCCGGCATAAGCGGGAGCTGTCGGGTGTAAATCACGAACCCGGTGCAGAGGATGACGATTTCCATTGCCCGCGCCCGTGAGTCAGGCGGACCCAGCCATTTGGCCAAGGGGGCGACGGCATGCTGATCGGTAACACGGGTCGTGATTTCCCGCGCGTCCGCATCTCCCGTTGAGAGCGAGATGATGGCGGGCGGTTTGATATCGAGATTGGGATCAAGCAGCAGGCCGGTGACATGTTCGCCGAACTTATCCCTGCCCTTTTCGAACAACGCGTCCGTGCGCATGGCCTCGATCAGAGCGGCTTCGAACAGCCCCGCCTTCGAGCCGTAATAGCGCAGTAGTAACGTCGAACTGACTCCGGCAATCGCCGCGATATCGCGGATGCCGGCCTGGGAATAGCCCAGGTCGGCGAACGCCTGCTGCGCCGCAGCAAGAATCTTGGCCTTTGTCTTCGGCGCGTTGCGCCGCTTTTGTTTTTCGAGTGAATTCATGTCCAGGAAGTACCGGGCCGTTGACATGGAAGCAAGCCAGCAGGTACGAGTTATCACGTGATAACTTACGAAGGGCAATACCAGATCTCGCCGGATTGAGGAGAGAAGAACTCATGAGCAAGCGCTTCGCCGACCGGCTGGTCGTTGTCACGGGAGCTGGGGGAGGATTGGGACGGGCTTCGGCGCGCGGCTTTGCGCGAGAAGGCGCGCGCCTTGTCCTCGTCGATATCGACGAGGACAAGATGGAGGAAACGGCGTCGGAACTGCGTAAAGGCAGCGCCGTCTGCTCGACTCATCGCGTCGATCTTGCGATCGAGAGCGAAATCCAGAAATTCGGAACGCAGATCTGCGGCCAGTATCCCAAGGTCGACGTGCTGTTTAACAACGCGGGTATCGCCTACGGCGAGATCACGAGCTTCGTCGACAAAATAAACCAGGCCGAGTGGTTGCGATATTTGGCGATCAACAGCCTCGCGCCGTTGATTATGGCGCAGTCCCTGCGGCCGGCGCTCGCCAATGCCAAGGGCGTCGTCCTGAATCAGTCCTCGATGGCGAGCTTTTTGCCGTCCACCGTTTATGGGGTGACGAAGGCGGCATTGAACTCCCTTACTTATGGGATGGCGCATGCATTTGCCGCCGACGGCATAAGAGTCAACGCGATCGCGCCCGGAATAATGGAAACGCCGGCCGGAAAGGCCGGTCTCACACCCGAGACCTACGCGCGTATTCGGGGCACTCAGCTTCTCAAGCTTCATGGTACCGCCGAAGACATCGCTGCGCTGGCCCTGTTTCTTGCTTCCGATGAGGCGCGGTTCATCAATTCGGAAGTTGTGAGCTGCGACGCCGGCAGCGCGGTCAGAGGCTGGCGATATTAGAACCTTCGCAAAAATCCCGCGACGTCCGTCACGGAGAATTGCCACTGGGAGTTGATCGTATGAAGTTCGTTTTTCCGTTGCCTCACATGCTCAGGCTGAAAGCGATGGTACAGCCGTGGGAAGCAAGTGTTACCGGCGCCCATCAGACCCGCATGGTTAAGCGCGCCGATGAACTCGGCTACGACATGATCACTCTTCCGGAACACTTCGTGATTCCGCAGAATCACGTCGAGCTTTCGGGGCCGCATTATTTTCATTCGGTCGCGGCGCAAGGCTATGTCGCCGGTGCGACGGAACGGATCAGAATCGGCACATCGGTTACGATCCTGCCCTTGCAGAATCCCATTGTCATGGCGAAAGCCTTGTCGACGGTCGACTGGATGAGCAGCGGACGAATCATGGTCGCCTTCGGTGTCGGCTGGCTTGAGGAGGAATTCAAAATATTGGGGGTGCCTTTCCATGAGCGCGGGCGGATGAGCGACGAGTATCTCGCCGCCATAATCGAACTCTGGACCAAGGAACGGCCGAGCTTCGAGGGCAAGTACGTGTCGTTCAAGGACGTCGCCTTTGAGCCTAAACCGTTTCAAAAACCGCATGTCCCCATTTGGATCGGCGGCGATTCCGATGCAGCTCTCAAGCGGACGGCCCGTTTTGCGTCGGGATGGATTCCTTTTCTGACCAAGCCCGACGATATTCCCGCCCGGCTCGATTTCATCAAGTCCCAACCCACCTATAAGGGCGGCCCGTTCGAGGTCATGTGCGGCCTGTCGACGGGGCTCGTCGGGGAGGGGCATGTGGTGACGAACGATCCGAAAGCGAAAGTCGGCATGAACGTTCAGGAACTGGTGGATCGATTGAATGCGTTGAAGAAGCGCGGCGTAACCATGAGCGCGGTCCCCATTCCTCCGGTCAAAGACATGGAGGCCTACCTCGATCATGCGCAATGGGTCATCGAGGAGATCAAACCGAAAGTGCAATAGCCTATGAGACCGATCTCATTGTCGTTCGACGTGACAGATGTATTGCCGTCTGACGTTACACAGGGAAAACGGATTTCCATCGCCGCGTGGCTGTTTGTCCCGGACGATCTACGGTTGCTCGGACCCAAGCCGGTGGTGATGGCACTGCTCAGCGGCGGGAGTTACGACAAGCGCTACTTCCATATCCAAATTCCGGGATATTCCGGCTACAGCGCCGCCGAGCACCTCGCCGCACTTGGCAATATTGTCCTGGTTCCTGACCATTTGGGCGTCGGCGAAAGCGCGCGCGTGCCGGACCAAAAGAGGGCGACGCGCCGGATTGCGGCTCTGGCCAATCATGCCGCCGTCACCCAGTTTTATGAGCGTCTCCGGGGTGGCGGCATTCATCCCAAACTTCCGGCCCTGCGTGAATTCGTGAAGGTCGGCGGCGGCCATTCCATGGGCGGTATGCAGACGGTCGTTCAGCAGGCCGCGTTCCGTACCTATGAGGCCATGATGGTCCTCGGATATACGGCGATCGGTGTTCATTTCACCATCGGCGGCAAACTGCTCCGCGCCGATGCCTATCCGCCCAACGCACCGCCGGGCGATTATCTTCTCGGAAGCCGCGAGTTCCTTCACGAGAGTTTTCACTGGGAGGATGTGCCTGCCGCGGTCGTGGCGGCGGATGACGCGATGGCGGTCGAAACGCCATCGGTGATCGGTATGGAATCCATTAATACGGGAATCATTGCTGAGGATGCGGGCCAGATCGACGTTCCCACCTATATCTGCCTTGCGGAGCGCGATGTGTCGCCCGATCCGCATGGCGAGCCGGCTCGTTACAAGCAATGCCGTGATCTCATGCTGCACATTCTGCCACGTTCCGGCCATTGCCAGAATTTCGCCAGCACCCGTCATCAGATGTGGAATCGGATGCACGCATGGGCGCGTTGCGTCACCGCCTGATCGGAGCATCGGATGAAACTTAAAGACAAGATCATCCTTGTCACCGGCGCGGCAAGTGGGCTCGGCGCGGCAACCGCTGTGGCCTGCGCACGAGAGGGCGGCGACGTATTTCTGGTCGACCGGGATTCAGCAGGTTTGGATACGACCAGCGCTGAGGTCAGGAAACTCGGCGTTCGCAGCGGCAGTTTTGTCGGCGATCTCGGGGAGCGGCAAGTTTGCTTCGACGCGGTGAATGCGGCAATCGGTCACTTCGGCGCCCTGGACGGACTCTGTAACGTGGCAGGCTTCACCCTGTTTCATCGGGTTTGTGAGGTCACCGCAGAGGATTGGAGCAAGACGATTGCCGTCATTCTCAGCGCGCCCTTCCATTTGTCACAGGCTGCGATTCCTGAGTTGATCAAGCGCCGTGGCAGCATCGTGAATGTAGCGTCCTCCGCCGGGATAAAAGGGACCGCCTACACGGTGCCGTATTCCTCGGCCAAGGCGGGGCTCATTCATATGACCAAATGCATGGCGATGGAGTTCGTCAATGAACCCATTCGCATCAACGCTGTCGCGCCCGGCGGCATGCTCACCAACATCATGCGTGGCATGACGTTTCCTGATGGGCTCGACAGAACATTGATCGCTCGCTACGCTGGAATTCGCCCTCCCGCTGATCCTGCCGAGGTGGCGCATACCATCGTTTACCTGCTCTCCGACGCCACGCCGTCGTTGCATGGGGCTATCGTCTCCGTGGACGGCGGTATTACGGCAGGCTGACGCGCATCTGTTGGTCTCCGGCCTACCGCGAAGATGGCTAGCGATCTGTAGCGGCATACTGATACGCTGCTAACGTATCTGTGCGTTCCGGCCTTGCGAATCCATCGATGCGGAATTTCAATGATCAGAGGGCAGCGAAAATGATCGATACCGTAAAATACGGCCCCTGGGCCGTAATTCCCGGCGGGTCGGAAGGTGTCGGTGCCGCCTTCGCGCGCAAGCTTGGAAAGGCCGGCATCAACCTTGTCTTGATCGCCCGGAAGCAGGGTCCGCTGGAGGAAGTTGCACGGGCGATTCGTGCCGAAAGCGGCGTGCAGGTGCGCACGCTGGCCATCGACCTCACGCGGCCGGATATGCTGGAGCGTGTCCGCGAGGTCACCGACGACGTCGACGTGGGACTTTTGGTCTATAACGCCGGAGCGTCGCACCGCACGGGCGACTTCCTCGATGGAACGATCGACGATGCGCTCCAAGTGATCCTGCTCAACCCGGTCGGTCAGGCATCGCTGTCCTATCTCTTCGGCAAGAAGATGGCCGCGCGCGGGCGCGGCGGCATTATCCTCGTTGGCTCGTTGGCGGGCAGTGCCGGAGCTGCCACTGTTGCTGCCTACGGCGGCGCGAAGGCATTCACACAGATTTTTGCCGAGGGTCTGTGGGCGGAGTTCAAACAGCATGGTATCGATGTGCTGTGCATGGTGCTGGGCACTACCGACACACCGGCGCTGGCGCGCGTCGGAATGAAATTCGCTCCGGGCGAAGCCGCCGACTCCGGTGACATCGCGCAGCAAGGACTCGACAACATCGCCAATGGTCCGGTTTATCTCCCACCGCCTGTTGTCGAGGGTTTCCGCAAGCTTGGCGGTATGCCACGGCGGCAGGCGGCGGAGACCTTGAGCGGCCTTCTCCGCAGTGTGCAGCCTTCGCGACCGACGTCGGCGCACACGTAGGTGACGTTGGGGGTCGTTGGCGGCGGCGGCTGCCGTGTGACGACCCACGGTAATTTGCGCCGTTTCAGCGGCACTCTATAACCGCCATAGCGCATTGATTATGAATGGTGCCGGATACAGGATTCGAACCCGTGACCCCCTGATTACAAATCAGGTGCTCTACCAACTGAGCTAATCCGGCTTTGATTAGGCGTGATCGCGCGGACCATATGTCCGGCGCGGCCGAAGGGCAAGTGGAAGGGAAAGTGTACGTCTACGGTCCTTAAGATTTGGTGCGGGTTTGGCGCGTCCATTCATAGAGGGCGACGGCGGCGGCGTTCGACACATTGAGGCTTTCCATGGCCTCGCTAATGGGCAGCCGCGCCATATGGTCGCAGGTCTCGCCCACCAGGCGGCGCAGGCCTTCCCCTTCGGCCCCGACCACAAGGGCGACCCGTCCCGTCAGGTCCACATCGGCCAGTTCTGCTTTTGCCGCCGCGTCCAGGCCCACCAGCCAAAAGCGGTGCTCTTTCAGCTGTTCCAGCAGCCGCACCAGATTGACACCTTTTATATAAGGTATGGCATCAAGAGCGCCGGACGCGGATTTCGCCATGGCGCCGCTTTCGTCCGGGGCGCCCCGGTCTGGGGCAAGCACCGCGATTGCGCCGAAAGCTGCCGCCGAGCGCAGGATCGCACCGACGTTATGGGGATCGGTGACCTGATCGAGTACGACAATGCAAGCCTGTGTGAGGGGCTCGGCGTGGTCCAGGACATCGGCCAGGTCCGGTTCAAGCGGATGGGCGAGTACGGCGATCCCCTGGTGGACGGCGCCCGCGCCGAACTGGATACCCTTGT
>SCTM01000166.1 GCA_004297485.1 Rhodospirillaceae bacterium | reverse complement strand
CGTTGATGGCCTTGAAACCGTCCAGATCGATGAACATCAAACCGACATTGGTCTTCGCGCGCTTGCTCTCGACCACCAGACGGGTCAGACGATCAAGGAACAAAGTGCGGTTGGCCAGGCCGGTGAGCTGATCATAGTTGGCCTGATAGAGGATTTTCTCTTCGTCCAGCTTACGCTGGGTGATATCGGAAATGATCGCCGCGTACTGCTGGACCTGTCCGTCAGCATCGCGCACCACCGAAACGTTGATCCGCGCCGCGTAGCGTTTGCCGGTCTTGTTCTTACTCCATTGCTCCCATTCGGTTTGGGTCATCGTCCGCAGCGGATCGAGCACTGTCGGCGAGACTTTAGAATCTGCGAACAATGCGTCATTCATCGGCTTGCCGATCACGTCGGCTGGCTCGTATCCGGTGATGCGGCGGAAGGCGGGGTTGGTCTTGGTGACCCGTCCCTTGGCATCGGCGACCAGCAAGCCTTCGGGCGAGTGTTCGAAAACGGCGGCGCTCAGAAGAACTTCGGCCTCGGCCCGTTTACGCGCGGTGATGTCGCGGAAAGTCACCACGTAGCCGCGTGTCTCGCGGCTCTCGGTGATCGGTGAAATAGTGTACTCGGCGTCGAAGGATTCGCCGTCGCTGCGCGCAAGCCGCGATTCCAGGGCAATATGGAACGGTCCGGTCCATAGTTGCGCCCGAATCGGCGCCGGCCGTCCGGGCATACCCACGGCCGTGCCGCTGCCGAATACGAAAGCACGGTCCAGGGGCATGCCGATGAGGCCCGTCACGTCGCGGTTGAGCATGTCGGCTGCCGCACGATTGGCCGATTGTATGCTGCCGTCGAGCGCGACGGCGACGATGCCGTCGGAGGCCGCTTCCAGGATGCGTTGATTCTGTTTCGAGAGTGTGTGGATCTCGGCCGTGCGGACTTCCACTTCATGCGCCAGGTGATCCGCGTAGCTTCGACCGGCACGCTCGGCGGCCAGACGCGCGCGCGCATCGCGCACCGTGACCGCGAAGAGAAGGCCCTCCGCCGCCGTGGTCACGATTTCCGCCCGAAAACGCGTACCATCCGCTTTAACGGCGGACACATCCTGCACGCTGCCCAAGGCGACCGCTGCCCGACCCTTGGTCTTGCTGTTCCAATCTGGCAGCAGCTGGATGACAGGAAGCCCGATGAGCCGCTCGGTCGTGAGACCAAAAAGCGTCATGGCTGCTTTGTTGGCAACCCTGACCACACCGGCATGGTCGACGGCCATAACGCCGTAGATGAGGCTGTCGAACAGCACCCGCAAACGCTCATCGCCCCGGCTGCCGTCAGAACGGGCTTCGTGCGTAGGCTGAGCCGAGATCAGGATACGCGCAATGCCCGCGCCCGCACGGTTCAGCTGTACCGCGCGCACGGCCACTGCGAACTGCTCGCCCTTTCGATTGATCAGTGTCAGTTGCTTGGGTTGACGGCCCGTAGCCAGGGATTCGAGGGATCGTGCCAACCTGACGCCGGCCGCCCCGTTGACAAAGGCGGCGAACGGTTCGCCCACCGGCGAGCCCCGCCCATACCCCAGAAGCGTCCGGCCGGTCGGATTGATGGCTGTGATCATCGGACCACGACATTCGCACACCAAGCCATCGATAAGGCTTGGGAGAGGTCCATTCACGGGTGAACGTGCTCCGGCAATAGTGGCCGCGCGACGGCTACTGGCGCGGGCACCGGAGCTAGAGCGAGGTGGTGGTCTGACTATGGGCATGGCACCGCATTAGGTTTCCGAACGCGCCGCGGACCCGCCTAGAAACCTTCCCGGCGCGGTAAATTTACCGCGCCGGGAAGGTTTCTATTTCTATATCTCGAGCACCTCTCAACTGGAGAACCGGAAGGCTACTTTTCCGGACCGTGCTCTAAATATGCGAGAAGCCGTAAGGACTTGTATGGACTACCCACATCTTATCGGCTCGTCGCCAAAAAGCCTAGAAGTGCGAGCGGATCAATCCCGCTGGTTGCGGAATGAAATTATTAATTTCGACCCGAACTTATTTTGGCGCGGCGATCGCAGACGCAAACGTGGTCGATAGGTTTTGACGCCAAGCATTTATGACTCTGACGCCCAACAGCAGGCCAAGGATGAGGGCATAAATACCGGGCTGCACGTATCCGGCCTTGACCATGAGGATGTAGTGGATCACCGCCGCGACACCAGCTAGATAGGCAAGCCGGTGCAGCCGCCGCCAATTCCGTCCGCCGAGCCGGCGGACCATCCGGTCCGTGGACGTGACCGCCAGGGGCGTCAACATCGCAAAGGCCGACATTCCAACGGTGATGTAGATGCGCTTCACAACATCGCGCCAGATGGCATGGAAATCGAAAACCTGATCGAGCCCGATATATGCCAGCATATGCAGAACGACGTACGCGAAAGCGAACAGACCCAACATCCGGCGCAATCGCGCCACTTCGTTCCGGCGGGTCATAATACGTACCGGCGTCACTGCGAGCGCGATCAGGAGAAACCGCAGCGCCCAATCCCCGAGAAAACGGATAACCGCTTCGATCGGGTTTGCCCCAAGATCATCAGTGAACCCGCGCCAGGCCAGCCAGACCAACGGCAAGAGGCAGAGGATAAATACGGCCGGCTTCAGAAGCCGGCCGTATTTAACGCCGCCGCGCGGCGATGCCGATGGAGGTGCGCCACTTGCAGACATGACTACACCGGAATACGACTGAACTGGAAAATGTCTGGCATGGGCGTATGCGCTAGCGGTCCGATTTCAACATTCGCATCCCGGTTTCGGCGGACTGTCTTGCGAATGTTAGAATCAAGGAACCACCAATAGAATTATAAACCTCGTCGAGCTTTGGATTTGACATACGCTGCGCGGTCCCGCGGTTAGGTAGACAGAAAATGTCAAATCCGCTCCACTAAAAATTCTGCACGAGATCCATGCCCGTATAGAGTTGGCCGACCTCTTCCGCGTAGCCGTTGAACATCAGCGTCTTGCGACGGAGAAACTCGCCAATGCGGCGTTCCGTCGCCTGACTCCAGCGCGGATGGTCGACGGTCGGATTGACGTTGGAGTAAAAGCCGTATTCGCTCGGCGCATACACCTGCCACGTATTTTTTGGCTGCGTCTCGGTGAAGGTCACCCTGACGATGGATTTAATCGACTTGAATCCGTATTTCCACGGCAACACCAGCCGTATCGGTGCGCCGTTCTGATTGGGGAGCACTTCGCCGTAGAGGCCAACCGCGAGGGTCGCCAAGGGATTCATAGCCTCGTCGAGACGTAATCCTTCCACATATGGCCACGGCAGGATCAGGCTGGAGCGCTGGCCGGGCATTTCCGACGGCCGGAGTAAGGTCTCGAACTGCACGTACTTGGCACTGCCCAGCGGCTCGAAACGTTTCACGACATCGCCCAGGGAGAAACCCACCCAGGGGAAAACCATCGACCAGCCTTCGACGCACCGATGCCGATATATGCGTTCTTCGAGCGGGTATGATTTCAGAAAATCGTCGAGGTCGAGAGTCCCGGGCTTTGCGCAAAGTCCATCGACCTTCACCGTCCAGGGCTTGGTCGTCAGGGTATGTGCGTTCTCGGCCGGATCTGACTTATCGGTACCGAACTCATAAAAATTATTGTAGCCGGTGACGGCCTTATAGGACGAAAGCTCATCCTTATCGCCGAGCTTACGATACCCTTCGGTGATGGGAGAAAGACGTGTGTTCACGCCGGGCGGCGGCGCCAGCGCGGCATGCGCCATCCGCGTGCCTGTCGCAAGCGAGCCGGCGATCGCTCCCGCACCGGTGATAAACCGGCGTCGATCGAGATAGAGCGCTTTCGGTGTGATCTCCGAACTTCTGACGGCGGAGGCCTTGACGATCCGAATCAGCATGGCGCAACCCTTTGCTCCAACCCGGCACCAAAGCGGAGCGTGTCACAAACCGCGCCCGTGCAAAATTGGCGGGGATGTCAGCTCAGGTGTGAACGCCAATCCTACACCACAACGTTCCATGGGGCGACAGGCGATGCTCCCTGGAAAATACCATGTTGCGGACGGTGCCACCGTACAAGACAAGCCGTCAGGGCTCGATCGCATTCAACGCGAACGTCCGTGTGCCTGAATACCGCCCGGCCAAGTGTGGACCGGCTGACGCGCTCAGAATAATGAATGAGAGAACTGCTTATCCGGCACGGTGATTCCACCATGCCGGATAGGGCTCTATTGCGCTGCCGGCTGCGCGGCGGAATCCGCTACCGGCGGGTTCGTCGTGTAAAGCGCCCACAAATGGGCGATCTGCGCCGTGGGCGTATTGGATGTGATGCCGTTGAAAGCCGTGAGAGCTTGCGGCTTCTGTCCGGCCCCTAGATAGGCAAGACCAAGACGCAGCTGAGCATCGTCCGGATCCTTGACGCCCTTGCCGATCCCGCGCTGGATTGCCGCGATGGCCCTGTCATATTGGCCATAGCTCCAATAGGCCTCGCCGAATTTAATGTCCGCATCGCCGGTCTTTTGCCCGGCCGCGATCTTGGCTCCTGAGTCGATGGATTTCAAATCGGCATCAGCCGCGGCCGCAGCCTTAGCCTTGAGTTGAGCGGCTTCGCTCTTCAGCGACCCGGCACCAAGCGTACCGGCATCGTAGCCTTTCTGGAGCGCGGTCCGCGCGTCGCCGGGCAACTCTTCCTTAAGTGCGAGATTGGCCGCTTCGATGTAATCGGCCGGGGACTTCATGACGCCGACGGCCAGCTGCAGCCGGAAAATATCAAGCGTAACTTTGTCGCTTCCCTTGATGTTATTCGAGATATTGGTCAGCAGGCTCGACCAACTGGCCTTATCCGGAAAACGCTGCACAATCATTTCCTCGGTGGCGATCACGCCGTTGACGTTCATCTGCTCGGCTTCGCTATGCTCGAGAAAAGTGAACCAGTCCTGCTTGACCGGCGTTTTCGCCGAATCGGCCATCGCTATCGCTTTACGCAGCTCGTCCGACGCGTTCTTCAAGTCCTTGTTCAAATAACTGGCTTGCCCCAGGTGCGCTTCCATGTCGGCATCAGGCCCAACATCGGTGAGATAGTGATTGGCGAATTCGATCGCCTTCGGATAGTTCCCAATCTGAAGATAGAGTTCGGTCGTCACCTTTAAGCGGCTCGCCTTGGCATCCGCCGACATGGCGCCGCTGGAATAAGAAGCGTCGAAAGCGGCGGCTGCGTTGGGATAGTCTTTAAGGCCGAGATAGATGCGTCCCAAATAATCGTAGGCGATATCGGTATCGAACGGCGTCTTGTCCGTGACGCTCACCGCCTCGAGTGCTTTCGCGAGCGCTTCCTGATATTGATTCTTATCGAGCAGGTCGCCCGCCTCTTTAATAGGCTTATAGACTTTGGGGCTGAGCGCTTGTGGTTTATCAGCGGCGAAGGCCGTCGCGGAAAACGACATGATAAGCGGCGTGGACCCGGCGGCAGCGAGAGCCAGCGAAAGTGCGGCTGTGGGCAGATTGAATATTCTTTTCATGGCGTCCTCTCAGACCAAGGGGGCGGCAAATTACCGGTATAACCGGCGCAAGCCGTCGAGCCGAGCAGCCAGCCCGCCGAACGAACTAGCTGCTGTGCGTGGAGGCGTACAACGTCCACAGGCGCGCAATCGCCGCGGCATTCGTGTTGGGTTTAATGGCCCGAAAGGCCGTATCGGCTTGGCCCTTCTTACCGGCTGCCATCAAAGCGAGACCCAGACGCAATTCGGCGTTGTCCTTGTCCGTCACGCCCTTCTTAAGACCGCGCTGGATGGCCTCAACGGCTTTATCATTTTGGCCTTTTGACCAATAGACCTCGCCAAGCTTGACGTCGTCGTCGCCGACCGACGCAGCTTTGACCGCGGCGTCACGCGCATCCAGCCCACTGAGTTCATCTCCGGCTTGCTTCTTAGCCATGTCAAGCAGTCGCTGATGACGGGCTTTCTGGGGGCCCTGGCCGAGCACACCCTTCTGGATGCCGATCTGCACGACCTTCATCGCCTCGTCGGGCAAATTCTGCTGAAGAGCATCCTGAGCCATATCCATATATTCCGCGTCGGTCTTCAGAAGACCGGTGGCCAGTCGCAAGCGGGCGACATCAAGACTGGTTTCGTCTCCGCCCTTCAAATTCTTGTCGACCATGAGGAGCAGATCTTCCCAGTATTTTTGCGTGGGATAGCGCTGAACCAGCATTTCCAGGGCCGTTTGCTCGCCGGCCGTATTCCCTTGTTCGTGGGCAACGAACCTCAAGGTCGCGAGCCATTCCTCCTTGGGTGCAACTCCTCTGGCTTCAGCCGCCTTCATGGTGGAACGGACCATGTCTTCAGCCTGCTTGTAATTCCTTTGGTTGGTATACGTCTGGGCCAACAACATCTGGATATCGGGATCGGCGCCCACATCTTTCAGGTAGCGATTGCCAATTTCGACGAGCTTCGCCGAATTGCCGAGTTGACCGTAGGCCTGCATCAATTGTTTCAAGCGTATTGGCAGCTGATTGTCAGGGGACTGACCAGAAGCGAGGATAGCTTCAACCGTCTTCGCCGCTTCGCTCCAATTTTGGAGCCCAGCGTAAGCATTGTATTTTAGCTGGGCGATTACGAAGCTTTCGTAGGGTGTCTTGCCGGGAATGGCATCAGCTTCTTCGAGCTTCGCCAAGGAACCTTTATAATTCTTCTGTGCCTGTAAGGCGTTTGCTTCCTTCAACGGCGGACCGAGTTTTACGCTGACTTGTTTATCAGCCGCTGCGGCGACATGTACGCCGAACTGAGTTCCGGGTCCGGCGCCGCCCGCCGCCAGCACAAGCGACAGGGCAACAACCTTTATTGCAGTGGCCTTCTTCATCGCATCCCTCGTTCAGACAAAAACAGGAACGCCATCGGCAAAACCGCATGGCGCTCCTGGTTGGTTCAAATCTTGAGAGCCTTCAGACATTCGAGCGAACACTTAAGGCTCTCGCTCGTTCGTTCTCGCAGCGGCAATGAGCTGAGCCGTCCGCGAAATGCTACCGGGCACGGCGACGTTCTATAGGTACTGTTCGTTGCCGACAAATCCGATCCTGTGGACGCCTAACCGCTGCGCCATCGCCAGAACTTTCGCCACGTAGTCGTATTTACACAGGCGATTGGGGCGGAGGTGAATTTCCGGCTGCGGACTCCGGGATGCAATATCGAGCAGATAGCCTTCAAGCTGTTTTGGAGTGGCGACATTGCCGTTCCACATCACCGTGCCGTCGAAATCGATTTCCAGATCAACCACGTCTCGGGGCTGGTCGTTAACCGGGTTGTTGTTCGGTCGCGGCATATCCAGCTTAACGGCGTGCGTCTGGATCGGGATGGTAATGATCAGCATCACCAACAGCACCAGCATCACGTCGATGAGCGGTGTGGTGTTCATCTCCACCATCACTTCGTTATCGCCGGAACTCGAACCTACGCTCATTGCCATATCTAGTACTCCGATACCGGCGA
>SCTM01000347.1 GCA_004297485.1 Rhodospirillaceae bacterium | reverse complement strand
GCGGGGCTGCCAAACGGCGCGTGTTGCCGGATATGCGCACCCCCATTATTTAATAACGCGGCGGGCCGCATTTTCCGCAACCCGCGCGCCCCTGCGCATGGATATCGCGCAGCCCGCCGCCTTCGTGGCGCGCGCAGCAGTGCCTCTCCCCGCACATCCACCGCCGGCGCTGCCCGCCGACGTGCGCCGCCTGGGCGCCGACTGCGCGCCGCTGCTGAGCCAGCACGCGCTGACGCAGCGCCAGGCCGCGCTGCTGCTGGCCGGCGACACAGTGCGCGTGGCCGACTCGGTCACGCTGCACCTGTACGAGCGCGCACACCGCGTCGACCTGCCCACGCTGCAGTACGACCTCAACACGGCGGCGCTGTGCGCGCTGGCGCCGTGGCTCGAGGCGGCCGAGCTGTTCGAGCGCGTGCCGCTCGGCGCGTGGCGCATTTGGCTGGCGCTGCCCGTGTACGCGCCGCTGCCGTTCGCCATCGAGCGGCCGCCCGCATCCTCGCACTACGCGACCGTGTGGGACGCGGCGACAGCCACGCCCGAGCACGTGCTGTGGCGCGTGCTCTACGCCGCGGCGGTGCGCTTTCTGCACGCGAGCGACGCCGAGGCGCGCCCCAACATCCACATGCCGCTGCGCGCGCGCGGCTTCGACGCCGGCGACGACCCGCGCGCGCCCACCGCCCAGGCGATGCTGCGCGCCGTGCTCGCGCCGTACACAGTGCTCGCGCGCGCCGTCGCCGTGCACCCGCGCACCGGCACCGGCCCGGACGACGTGGCCGACGCGCACGACCTGAGCGCGGCGCACCTGTTCGAGCCGGCCACGTTCCCGCCCGCGCTCACGCACCTGGAGCTGTGCATCGTGCGCTCGGTGCACGGCTCGCCCGAGCTCAGCATGCCCGGCGCGGCCAACGAGCGCCTGCTCAACGCGCTGGCGTACGACGCGGCGCGCCTCCGCCGCATGGAGCGCGACGGCCTGCTCGTCTACGTGCGCATGGGCGGCTCGACACTGGGCGCGCTGTTCCGCGTGACCCTCGCGCCGGCCGCCGCCGTGCACACGGGACGCTCGCCGTGGCACGCCGCCGCCGGCGCGGCAGCGGGACACACGCGCCCGCTGCACATCGCGCGGCTGGGCGACGCGCTGGCCGCGCTCGAGCCGCAGCACGCGACCCAGCTGCGCGAGCAGCTCGGCCTGACGATCGGGCTGGACGCGCGCCACCGCCACGTCGTCGCCGTGGAAATGGGCAGCCAGCTGCGGCACGCGCTGCACGCCGAGCTGGGCACGTTTCTGCGCGTGCGGCTCGAGGACCGCATGACCGCGCCGCGCCAGGCCCGCACCGCCGTGCCGCGCGGCGACGGCACCTACGCGCCGCTGACGCCGCGCGAGCGCGACGCGCTGCCGCTGATCGAGCAGCGGCTGACCGAGCGCCGCGAGCTCGAGCTGGCGCAGGTGTACGAGGACTACACACCCACCGTCGGGCGCCGCATGCAGCTGCCGCTGCGTGGCGAGCGCGGCCCCCGCCTGCTCATGCACCGCGCGCTGGCCGCGTGGCACCTGGTGTTCGACTTCACGCTCGACGTGGGCCAATTCGAGCTGCGCTACGCCGACGGCGCCTCGTTCCTGCTGCACCACACCAACGACGACGCCCGCGGCGGCCCGTTCTCGGTGGCGTTTCTCTACGAGACGCCGCAGATCGCCGCCGAGCACACGCCCGCCTTCTTCTCGGACGGCTCGAACCAGGCGTGGCCCGAGCCACGCAATCGGCTGCCCGACGACCCCATCGACCGCGACCCCGCCGCCTCCGCCGCCATGACAGCAGCGCCGCCTCCGCCACTGACAGCCACCACCCACTACCACCACGCAGAGCGTGCCGCATTCGACAGCGCCAACCCGGACGCCTACTTTGCCAAGCCCGCCACGCTGTCGGGCCCCACGCACCCGCCGCTGCCACCGCGCTACCCGGCGGCGTGGACGAGCCCGGCTTCGCCGGCGCCGCTCTGGTTTGGCCTCTATCTGAGCCTGGTGCACCCCGACCCGCGCATGATGCACGACGCATGCGAGGCGCAGCTGTGCATTGGCGACGCCGCGCACCAGCTGGCCGCCAGCGAGCTGTGCCTGATGCGCGTCGTCATCCAGTGCAACTACCGCGCGCGCGCCGGCCTGCCATACGTCGAGCAGGCGCCGCTCGTGCTGCACTTCCAGCTGGCGCCGGCCGGCACGGCGAGCACCGTCATGCCGCTGGCCATCAACGGCTACCGCGCGCCGCCGCCGCGCAGCCTGCTGCAATTCCCACTCGACCGGCCGCTGGCGTCTCCGCTGTACGTCCTCTGAGCCGCGCGGCCGCAGACGAAGAAAAAAAACCGCACGCGCCGAACCGCCCTCCTGCCAGCGCATCTCGAGCTCTGCCGACGCTCGATGCGCGCACGACTCGATTTCGACCTCCGCGCCGCGCCAACAAGTGATGTGCTAGCATAGTTTGGTAAAAGACATTCCGGCGCTAGCATCCGATCTCCAGAAATAAAGGCCGGCTAACCCCGTGCTGCCCGC
>SCTM01000165.1 GCA_004297485.1 Rhodospirillaceae bacterium | reverse complement strand
CACCACCACGCGCGTAATCTTGAAGGCATCGTGCAATGGCTTGAGCGCCGTCACCATCTGAATGGTCGAGCAGTTGGGATTGGCGATGATGCCCTTCTTCTTATAGCGCGCGATGGCTTCCGGATTCACTTCGGGCACGACCAGGGGCACGTCCGGGTCCATGCGGAAGTGGGAGGTATTGTCGATCACCACACATCCGGCCGCAGCCGCGCGCGGGCTATGGATCGCCGAGACCTTGGCGCCCGGGGACGACAAAGCAATGTCCACGCCCTTGAAGTCGAAGGTGGCGAGATCCTGCACCTTGAGCACGTCGTCCTCGCCGAAGGAGACTTCCTGGCCGCGCGAACGCTCGGAGGCCAACGCGATCACTTCGGAAATGGGAAACTTGCGATCGATGAGGGTCTGCATCATCTCGCGGCCGACGTTGCCGGTGGCACCGATAACGGCGACCACATAACCGTTGCCGTCGGAACGGCGGGGGCGGGGAGAGCGGGAGTTGTCAGGCATGGCAGTCGTTCCAGAATTCGGTTCAAATGTTTGGAAACATGATCTTATCCAAAAAGTCTGCGCTTTTTGGGATCATGCTTTCGGGGTCGAAAAAGGTGCGGCAAACTACGCTCGGTGCCCTTTCAAGGCAAGGTCCGAGGACAGGAGCCTGAAAGCGCGGGAAGAAGTACCGTCCATGGCCGAAATCATCAGCAATTACACGGATTTCTGGCCGTTTTACCTGCGAGAACACGCTCGGCCGGTGACTCGCGCCTTGCATTACATGGGCAGCGCCACGGCCTTGCTTTTGCTGGCGGCCGGGCTCATGGGCCACGCCGCCGTCCTGCTGGCCGTGCCCATTGCCGGTTACGGGTTCGCCTGGAGCGCGCATCTGTTCGTGGAGCATAACCGCCCGGCGACCTTCACCTATCCGGTGTGGTCCTTGTTCAGCGACTTCCGGATGTTCGGCCTCTTCGTCATCGGCCGCCTGGGGCCGGAGCTGAAGAAGGCGGGGGTTGGCTCTAACGCAACCGACGAACTCAATCGCCGTCCTCGAACTTGATCCGAGGACGACAGCAAAGCGCGGTTCACCGTCGGCGCATCGATTAGGAAAGCCGTCCCAGTTCCTTGACCACCGCGTCCGCCATGGCGGCGGTGCCCACCGTTGTCTGCCCCGGTGCGGCGATATCGGCGGTGCGCACACCCGCCGCGAGCACATTCTTCACCGCGCCCTCCAGCAGATCGGCATCCGCCGCCAGACTGAAGGAATAGCGCAGCATCATGGCGAGGCTGAGGATCATGGCCAGGGGATTGGCGATGCCCTTGCCGGCGATGTCGGGCGCGGAGCCATGAACCGGCTCGTAAAGCGCCATCTGTTTGCCGTGCGCATCCTTCGCGCCCAGGCTGGCCGACGGCAGCATCCCCAGCGAACCCGTCAACATGGAGGCCATGTCGGAGAGAATATCGCCGAAGAGATTGTCGGTGACGATGACATCGAACTGCTTGGGCCGGCGCAGAAGCTGCATGGCGCAGTTGTCGGCATACATGTGGCTGAGTTCCACATCGGGAAATTCCGCCGCGCCCATTTTAGTGACTTCCTCCCGCCACAGCACGCCGCTTTCCATGACGTTGGCTTTTTCCACCGAGCACACCCGGCGATTACGCTTGCGCGCCAGCTCGAAAGCGACCCGCGCCACGCGCTGAATCTCGCCGGTTGTATACACCTGCGTGTTGATGCCGCGACGGCTGCCGTCGGGCAGGGTTTCGATTCCTCGCGGCTCGCCGAAATAAATCCCGCCGGTCAGTTCGCGCAGGATCATGATGTCCAGGCCCGCCACCAGCTCTGACTTCAAGGTGGAGGCATCGGCAAGAGCCTCGAACACGATCGCCGGACGCAGGTTGGCGAACAGCACCATTTCCTTGCGCAGCCGCAGAAGACCGCGCTCGGGACGCACGTCGTAGGGCAACTGATCCCACTTAGGCCCGCCGATACAGGCCAGCAGCACCGCATCCGCCGCCTTGGCCGCCGCGAGCGTCGCATCGGTGAGCGGCGTTTTGTGCGCCTCGTAAGACGCACCGCCGACGAGGCCCTCGGTGATATTGAAGCGCATGCGTCCGCTGGACTGAAACCAGTCCATGACGCGGCGGGTGCCGGCCATGACTTCAGGGCCGATACCGTCACCGGCGAGAGTCAGAATATTCAACACGGGTGTGGAGGAAGCCGGCATCGGTCGCGCGCCCTGTCAAAGAGTGGAGGTCAAAGAAATGCGGCGGAGTTCTGAATACGTGGACACTCAGCTCGCGGCGTAGAGCCACGGCTGCTCGGCTTTTTGCCGCGCTTCGAACGCCGCGATCTTGTCGCTCTGCTTCAGCGTCAGGCCGATGTCGTCGAGGCCCTCGATCAGATTCTGCTTGCGGGTAACATCGATATCGAAGGATGTGACGGTGCCGTCCGGCGCGGTGATGGTTTGATTCACCAGATCCACCGCGAATTCCGCACCGGCGGTGTTGCCCGTACCGGCCTTGGCCAGAAGCGCGTCAATCTCGGCCTGGGGCAGCGTCACGCACAACATGCCGTTCTTGAAGCAGTTGTTATAGAAAATATCGGCAAAGCTGGGTGCGATGACGCAGCGCAGGCCGAAATCCTCCAGTGCCCACGGCGCGTGCTCGCGGCTCGAGCCACAGCCGAAATTCGCACCGGCGATGAGAATCGCGGCGTGACGATAAGGTGCCTTGTTGAGCACGAACTCCGGCCGCTCGGCACCGCTGTCGTCATAACGCATATCGAAGAACAGGGACTTGCCCAGTCCGGTACGCTTGATGGTCTTGAGGAACTGCTTTGGGATGATCATGTCGGTGTCGACATTGGTCATGGGCAGCGGCGCGGCCACACCCTTCAGAACGGAGAATTTCTGCATGCTGGATTTCCGGTTCCGTCAGCGTTGCTTCAACGGCGGGTTTTACGGCGTGCGAGCGCGATGATCGCCGCCAGCGGGTCGGCCATGTCCACCGTGATCGCATCGGCGGCGGCTTTGCCCGCCTCCTTGGTCATGTCCTTGCGCGACGACGGCGCGCGGGTGAGATCGATGGCAACGTCGGACTTGACGCGGCGCAAGGCTTCCACATCGATAAGAATGGGATCGCTTTCGCCCAGCTTCAGACGCATCACTTCACCTTTCGGATATCGGTGAGATGGCCGGTGACGGCCGCCGCCGCGGCCATGGCCGGAGAGACCAGGTGCGTACGTCCGCCGCGCCCCTGGCGGCCCTCGAAATTCCGGTTGGACGTGGCGGCACAGCGTTCGCCGGGCTTGAGAATATCGGGATTCATGCCCAGGCACATGGAGCAGCTGGCCTCGCGCCACTCGGCGCCGGCGGCCTTGAAGATTTCGTCGAGACCTTCTTCCTCGGCTTGATGCTTGATGAGCCCGGAGCCGGGCACGATCAACATGCCGACGCCCGTGGCGACCTTGCGGCCTTTCAAGACCGCCGCCACCGCGCGCAGATCCTCGATGCGGCCGTTGGTGCACGAACCCACGAACACTTTGTCGACCTTGATGTCTTCCAGCTTCTGGCCGGGAACAAGCCCCATGTACTTCAAAGCACGCTCCGCCGACGCACGCTTGTCGGGATCGGCGAAGCTTTTGGGGTCGGGCACTTTGGCGGTGATGGGCAGCACGTCTTCCGGACTGGTGCCCCAAGTGACGTGGGGAACGATTTCCGTCGCATCGATGACGACCTCTTTGTCGAAAGCCGCATCCGGATCGGACACCAGGGTGCGCCAATAGGCCACCGCCGCTTCCCATTGCGCGCCCTTGGGCGCATGGGGCCTGCCCTGAAGATAAGCGAAGGTCTTTTCGTCCGGCGCGACCAGGCCGGCACGGGCGCCACCTTCGATCGTCATGTTGCAGACGGTCATGCGGCCTTCCATGGACAGATCGCGAAAGGCCTCGCCCTGATACTCGATCACGTGTCCGGTACCGCCGGCTGTACCGATGCGGCCGATGATGGCGAGCACCAGATCCTTGGCGCTGACCCCGGCCGGCAGCTTGCCGGTCACGGCCACACGCATGTTCTTGGCCTTCTTCATGGGCAGGGTCTGTGTAGCCATCACCTGTTCCACTTCCGACGTACCGATGCCGAAGGCCAGCGCCCCAAACGCGCCGTGGGTCGAGGTGTGGGAATCGCCGCAAACGATGGTCTTGCCCGGCTGGGTCAGGCCCTGCTCGGGCCCGATGATGTGCACGATCCCTTGGCGGATATCCGACATGGGAATGTATGGCACGCCGAAGTCGCGGACGTTCTGTTCCAGCGCATTGAGTTGCTCGCGGCTTTCCGCGTCGGCGATGAACTGCAGCCGGTCCGGGGTCGAGGGCACATTATGATCAGGGACGGCGATGCTTTTGTCGGTGCGATGCATCTTGCGCCCGGCCGCGCGCAGACCCTCGAAAGCCTGCGGCGAGGTCACCTCGTGGATGAGATGCAGGTCGATATAGAGCAAGCCCGTACCGTCACCGTCGATCGTGACGAGATGGCTGTCCCACAGCTTGTCATACAGTGTGCGCGGTTTCGTCATGTCCGACCTGGTGCCCTGACAATGCAGAGTGACCGCTGGCGGTTTGTTCCTCAACGTATCGTCCCCTCGGGCTTGACCCGAGGGTGACGGTTTTGTTGTAGCTAGGCCTTCTCGGCGGTCGCCTCGGTGGCAACCGTCGTTTCCTCGGCGATACGCGCGGCGCGGCCGCGGCGATCACGAAGATAATAGAGCTTGGCGCGGCGGACGCGGCCGTGACGGACCACCTCGATCTTGTCGAGCACCGGCGCGTAAAGCGGAAACACGCGCTCCACGCCTTCGCCGAAGGAAATCTTGCGCACGGTGAAGGACGAATTCACACCGGCATTCCGGCGCGCGACGCAGACGCCTTCGTAAGCCTGGGTCCGCTCGCGCTGACCTTCCGACACCTTGACGTGCACGCGGAGCGTATCGCCCGGCGAGAACTCAGGCACGGCGCGCTTCGTCTTCAGCTCGGTGAGATAATCGTGTTCGAGCTTTTGCAGGGTATCCATGATCGTGATCCTTCCTTCGTCTTATTTCGTTCGTTCAAACGCGTTTGTTCAACCGTCTACTTTTTCACGTGGCGTTCCCACAGATCGGGGCGGCGCTCTCGTGTGATCTCTTCTGCCTGTGCCCGGCGCCATGCGGCGACCTTGGCGTGATGACCGGACCTGAGCACCTCGGGCACCTCGCGCCCCTGCCACACATCGGGGCGCGTATAGTGCGGATACTCCAACAGGCCCGTCTCGAAACTCTCGTCGTCCAGCGACTCCGTCTTTCCCACAACGCCCGGCAGCAACCGGATCGCCGCATCCAACAACGCCAGCGCCGCGATCTCGCCGCCGGACAGGATGAAGTCGCCGAGGCTGACTTCCTCCACCGACCGCGCCTCAAGCAGACGCTCGTCGACGCCTTCGTAGCGGCCGCAGATCAAGGTCACACCCGGACCCGCCGCCAACTCCCGCACGCGCGCCTGACCCAACAGTTTCCCGCGCGGGGTCAGGTAGATCAGCGGACGCTCTGGCCGGTGGTTGGCGGTAATCGCCGCATCGAGGACATCGGGCCGCATCACCATGCCGGCCCCGCCCCCGAAGGGGCTGTCATCGACGGTGCGGTGTTTATCGCGCGCGAACCCCCGAATGTCTACCGTTTCCAGCGCCCAAATGCCGTCCGCCAAGGCCTTGCCGGCCAGGGAAACCCCCAGCGGGCCCGGAAACATCTCCGGGAACAGGGTCAGCACAACCGCCTGAAAAGCCTCGGTCCGTTCAACCACCGATCCGACTCCACCTCCGTGCCACACGCAACGCCGTCATTCCGCCTCGCCCTCCACCGCCGTAGAGAGATCGTCCGCAAACAGTCCCGGCAAAGGCGCGATGGTCACCGTGCCCGCCGCCACATCCACCCCGGCAATGGCCGGACCCGTGAACGGGATCAGCTCGGTGGCGCCACCCGGCCGCGTCACCTCGAGCATGTCGCCGGCCCCGAAGTTGAACACCGCCGATACCTTTCCCACCACCTCACCGTCCGTCAGCCGCGCCGTCAGACCAATCAGATCGGCGTGGTAGTAGCTTCCGTCTTCCGCCGCGGGCAACGCCGCCCGATCCACATAAAGCCTCACGCCCGTCAGCGCCTCGGCGGCGTTCCGATCCGCGACACCCGCCAACTGCGCCGTCACGATATCCTTCGCCCAACTGGACACACGCACCTGAAAGGTCCGCCCATCCTCCGTCGTCACCGGGCCGTAAGCACCGACATCGCCGGGCGTCGCGGTGAAGCTTTTGATCTTCACCTCGCCGCGCACACCCTTGGCGCCGACCACCGCCCCGACACAGACTTTGCGTTCCACCGCCCTTGCTCTAACTCAATCGTCGTCCCCGGACTTGTTCCGGGGACCCAGAGCTTGTGACTCGGTGCGCGGCGGAAAACATCAGCTTCTCGGCATCCATCCAGCTTCGCGACTCTGGATTCCCGTGACAAGCACGGGAATGACAATAGAAAACACTACGACATCCCGTCTGCGGGACGGACACCGAGCTAGCCCGCCGCCGCCGGTTCAGCCGCCGCCTTTTCGGCTTCCGCCGCCGCCTGCTTGGCCGCTTCTTCCGCCAGCTTCATGCGCTCGACAGTCTTGGCGCGCGGCTTGTCCTGCTTGGTCTGGTCATGGCGCTTCGGCGCAGCACCGATACCGGCACCGGCCAGAAGACGCTGGGCACGATCGGTGGGCTGGGCGCCGACGCTCAGCCAATACTTGATGCGCTCGTCCTTGAGGACCAGACGTTCTTTGTGATCGTGCGGCACGCGCGGATTGTAGGTGCCGACCTTCTCGATAAAGCTGCCGTCGCGGGGGTTGCGGGAATCCGCCACCACCAGACGATAGGACGGTTGGGCTTTGGCGCCGACGCGTGAAAGGCGAATCTTGACGGGCATGGGAAGACTTTCTCCTGCTTGTTAAAACTGTTGTGGCAACTGGTTCATCGTTTACCGAATGGGAATCCGCCGCCGGGGAAATTTCCCGGAGGACTGCCGCCGCCCATCATGCCGGGCAAGCCGCCCTTCATGAGCGCGCCGAGGCCACCCATTTTCTTCATGCGCTTCATCATGGTTTCCATCTGCTGATGCTGCTTCAACAGCTTGTTCACATCGGCGACGGAAACGCCGGACCCGGTGGCGATGCGCTGTTTGCGCGACGCCTTGATCAGATCCGGAAGCTTGCGTTCCTTGGGCGTCATGGACTGGATGATGGCTTCCTGACGCTTGAAGTTCTTGGGATCGAGTTTGGACTGGTCGATCTGTTTGACCGCGGCGCCCAGGCCGGGGATCAATCCCAGAATCCCCTTCATGTCGCCCATGCGCTGGATCTGCTGCAATTGCGCGAGCATGTCGTTGAGATCAAAGCGGCCTTCCATCATGCGGGCGGCGAGCTTCTCGGCCTTTTCCTGATCGACGGACTCGGCGGCTTTTTCCACCAGGCTGACGATGTCGCCCATGCCCAGGATGCGGCCAGCGATACGGGCCGGATCGAACACGTCCAGGGCATCGACCTTTTCGCCGATGCCGATCAGCTTGATGGGACGGCCGGTGACCGCGCGCATGGACAACGCGGCGCCACCGCGCGCATCGCCGTCGACGCGGGTCAGCACAATGCCGGTGACACCGACTTTTTCGTTGAACGACTGGGCGGTGATGACCGCGTCTTGGCCGATCATGGCGTCGGTGACGAGCAAGGTTTCGTGCGGCTTCACCAGATCGCGGATGCCGCGCACTTCGTCCATCATGGCGTCGTCGATGGTGAGACGTCCTGCGGTGTCGAAGATCACCACATCAAAGCCGCCGCGCTTGGCTTCGTCGATGCCGCGCCGCGCGATATCCAAGGGCGTCTGACCGGCGACGATGGGCAAGCTGATCACACTCACCTGCTTGCCGAGGATCGCCAGCTGTTCCTGGGCGGCGGGCCGGTACACATCGAGGGACACCAACAGGACACGCTTGCGCTCTTTGTCCTGCAGACGTTTGGCGATCTTCGCGGCGGTGGTGGTTTTGCCCGAGCCCTGCAGGCCGACCATGAGCACGCCGACGGGAATCGGTGCCGCGAGATCGATGCCCGCACTGGCGAACACCGGCGGCGCGTCGCTGTCGGGATCGCCGCCGAGCATCCGCACCAGTTCGTCGTGGACGATCTTCACGACCATCTGGCCCGGCGTGACCGACTTGATGACCTTTTCGCCGACGGCCTTCTCGGTCACCTTGGCGATAAAGTCCTTGACCACTGACAGGGCCACGTCCGCTTCCAGCAGCGCCACGCGCACCTCGCGCATGGCCGCCGTCACGTCGCCCTCGGTCAGGCTGCCGCGCCGCGTCAGCTTGCCGAGTACCGAACCCAGACGATCTGTCAGTGTGTCGAACATCAATCCTCAAACCACATGGCCAAAACAGCCGGAGCGTTTTTTAAACGCGACCAAAACAACGAGAATCGCGCCCGTGCGCGTAATCGCGGACGGACGACCCCCGAGAGGCCACAAAAACCCGGAATGTCAGGCTTAAGCTGGCGTCTGATTAAGCGCCGGGCGGGCCAGAGTCAAGTTTGGGGCCCGTATCCCAGTTACCTATACAACCGTCATTCCCGGGCTTGTCCCGGGAATCCAGAGCGTGTGAAACGCCTTAAGCTGCCAAGGCTTAAATCATTTTTTGGCAGCTTACGAGGCACCCAAGCTCTGGACCCTCGGCCCGTCGGCCAAAGGCCGACAGTCATTTGGGAAGCGCGCCTTCGCGCGCGGGCCCGAGGGTGACAAATTGAGTATATACTATTAAAAACAGATACTTATAACGGTCTCCAGTCGTAGCGAACCTGGAGGTGACCCCACCTGATATCAGGGGCGGTGGCACCTCGCACCAGGCCTTCCCGCTCATAAAACTTGGGTGCCCGGCTCTCCACCGCCGTGGTTAACCAGAAGCCCCGAGGCAATTGGGCCTTCACAAAATCGAGGAGACGCTTGCCGATCCCTTGGCTTTGCATCGCGGGGCTGACGAATAGACGCTCGAGAATGTCGCCGCAGATCGCCAGATAACCGACAACCCGACCATCGGCCACCGCCACGTAAAGGCTCCATCCGGCGGTCACGTGCTGGCGCAATTCGCCACGCAGTTTTGCGGGGTCGATACCGTCTGCCGAAACGTCCGTGGATTTCCATCCATCGCCCCACACCGCCGCGACAGCCGCCTCGTCGGCAACGTCATAAGGACGGACAGCAATCTCCAACGGCACGGCCCTCTCATTTCCAATGTCCTGAGGATAATGTCATTTGGAAATAAAGGCTTATATAAATATCGCGCAGTACCTCGGGGGCGCCCCTCCCCTGGACACTCCCCACCCCCACACCTATAACCCCGCCATGAGCGTAGCCCTTCCCTTTCGCAAGATGCATGGCCTCGGCAATGACTTTGTCGTGCTGGACGGGCGCGCCCGGGCGTTGGACCTGAGCGCCACGGCGGTGCGGGCCATCGCCGACCGGCGCACAGGGGTTGGCTTCGATGAAATGCTGATTCTGGAGCGGCCCCGCAACGGCGGCGACGGCTTCATGGCCGTGCGCAACGCCGACGGCAGCGTGTCCAACAGTTGCGGCAACGGTGCCCGCTGCGTGGCGCGGCTGCTCATGGATGAGACCGGCAAGGACCATATCGTGCTGGAGACCGGCGCCGGACCGGTGATCGCGACTCGTGCGGGCGACCTGATCGCCGTGGACATGGGCCCGGCACGCACGGAATGGAATGAAATTCCCCTGGCGGAAGAATGCGACACCCTGCGGCTCGATATCCGCGAGGGCGTTCTGAACGATCCCGTCGCCGTGAGCATCGGTAATCCGCACGCGGTGTTCTTTGTGCCCGACGTGGCCAAGATCGATCTGGCCACGCTGGGGCCGAAGCTGGAGCACCATGCGTTGTTTCCGGAACGAGCCAACATTGAGATCGTGGAAGTGCTGAGCCGCAGCCATCTGCGCATGCGGGTATGGGAGCGGGGCGCGGGCATCACCCGCGCCTGCGGCACCGGTGCATGTGCGGTTGGCGTTGCCGCGGCACGCCGCAACCTTGCCGCGCGCGAAGTTACAGTGACCTTGGACGGCGGCGACTTGCGCATCACCTGGCGCAGCGACGGTCACGTGATCATGACCGGCCCCACGGCGGATTCTTTCAGCGGCACCCTCGATCCGTCATTGTTGGCAGGTGCTAAGTGACATCGCTGGATTTTTATAGTGTCAGTGCGGAGCAAAGTCCCCCTCACCCCGACCCTCTCCCCGGTGGGGAGAGGGCGCAACGTATACGTTGCGCCCCCGAGCACCGCGAAGGTGGGAGGGTGAGGGGGCCTGATTTGGACAAAAGCCCGCGCGTGGTCAGCCTCGGCTGTCGCCTCAACACCTATGAGTCCGAGATCATGCGCGCCCACGCGCGCGACGCCGGGCTCGACAACGCCATCATTGTCAACACCTGCGCCGTGACCAAGGAAGCAGAACGCCAGGGATTGCAAACCCTGCGCCGCCTGCGCCGCGAGAACCCCGACGCCCATATCGTCGCCACCGGCTGCGCCGTGCAACTGGACCCAACGCGCTATGCCGCCATGGACGAAGTGGATCGTGTGCTGGGCAACGAACACAAGATGCGCGCCGAGAGCTTCGCGCCCGATTTGAAAATCGATGGGCTCGACACACCCGTGCTGGTCAGCGACATCATGGAAGTGCGCGAAACCGCCGCGCATCTGGTGGAAGGCTATGACGGCCGCGCGCGGGCCTTCGTGCAAGTCCAGCAGGGCTGCGATCATCGCTGCACCTTCTGCATCATCCCCTTTGCCCGCGGCAACAATCGCAGTGTGCCCGTGGGCCGCATTGTCGCCGAGGTGCGCGCGTTGGTGGAGGCGGGCTACAAAGAAGCCGTCATCACCGGCGTCGATATCACCGGCTACGGCGGCGACTTGCCGGGACAACCTTCCCTCGGGCAAATGGTGCGGCGTTTGCTGGCCCTGGTGCCGGAACTGCCGCGCCTGCGCCTATCATCCCTGGACCCGGCGGAAGTGGACGACGATCTGCTCGCCGCCATCGCCGACGAGCCACGCCTCATGCCGCACTTTCATATCTCCGCCCAGGCGGGCGACGACATGATCCTGAAACGCATGAAGCGGCGTCATACCCGCGCCGACATTCTGCGCTTTGTCGACACCGTGCGCGGCTTGCGGCCCGGCGCGGTGTTCGGTGCCGATCTCATCGCCGGTTTCCCCACCGAGACCGACGACATGTTCGAAAATTCCTTGTCGCTCATTGAGGGCGCATCCCTCACGCATCTGCACGTGTTTCCCTATTCCATCCGGCCGGGAACACCGGCCGCGCGCATGCCCCAGGTGAACGGCGCGGTCATCAAGGCACGCGCGGCACGCTTGCGCGCGGCGGGCCAACAGGCTTTCGCCGCGCATCTCGGCACGTGTATGGGGCAATCGATCGACGTACTCATGGAAAAGCCCAATCAAGGCCGCAGCGCCCACTATATCCCGGTGCATTTCGATGCCGAGCAAACGCCCGGCACCATCGTCTCCGCGCGCGCCGTGTCAACAGACGGCGACTTTCTTCATGGTGTAGCGTTATCCACGCCATGAGCGACTCATCTGCGGAACCCAAAAGCGGCTGGTTCAAGCGTCTTGTCAGCGGCCTGACCAAGACGTCGTCGAAGCTTGTCACCGGCATCACCGACATTGTCACCAAGCGCAAGCTGGACGACGGCATGTTGGCCGAACTGACCGACCTGCTCATCGCCGCGGACATAGGTACGACGACTGCCGACAAGATGACCCAGGCCCTGGCGAAGACGCGCTTCGGCAAGGACATCACCGGCGACGAAGTCCGCGTCGCCTTTGCAACGGATATCGCCAAGACTCTGGAGCCGGTGGCACGGCCGTTATCGGTGGACCCGGTCAATCAACCGTTCGTGGTCTTAATGGTCGGCGTCAACGGCGCCGGCAAGACCACCACCATCGGCAAGCTGGCGAAGCTCTACCGCGACGAAGGCCACACGGTGACCCTGGTTGCTGGAGACACGTTTCGCGCGGCGGCGGTGGAGCAATTGAAGATCTGGGGCGCGCGCACGGACTCGCCCGTGATCACCGGCGCGCAAGGAGCCGATCCGGCGGGCCTGGTGTTCGACGCGCTCATGCAGGCGCGCAAGCGGGGCGACGACGTGTTGCTGATCGATACCGCCGGGCGTCTGCAGAACCGCGACGAGCTTATGGCCGAACTAGGGAAGATCGGCCGGGTTCTGCGCAAGGTGGACGACACCGCGCCCCATGCGGTGCTGCTGGTGCTCGATGCCACCGTCGGCCAGAACGCGCATTCACAAGTCGAAGTGTTCAAATCCATGATCGGCGTGACCGGGCTTGTACTGACCAAGCTGGACGGCACGGCCAAAGGCGGCGTGATCGTGGCCCTGGCGGAGAAGTTCGGCCTGCCGGTGCATTTCGTCGGCGTCGGCGAAGGCGCCGACGACCTGCGTCCCTTCACCGCCCACAGCTTCGCCCGCAGCCTGATGGGGCTGAACCCGGAAGGGTGACAGTCTGAACAGGCTGCCTTGGTCTCAGAGCTTCAGAGAATCCAGCCATTCGCCGATACAGGCGGCGCCCTGCTTCTCCAGGGCCGGGCCGTAACGCAGCGTATCAGTCCGGAGCATGCGCACGGTGGTTACGGCACTCTTGGCGATTTCCACCGTGTGGCCGACAAACCAGTTTTCCAATTCACGGGTGCGGACCTCGGGATGGCACTGAAAAGCCAGTGTCCCATTTCCCCACGCAAACACCTGATGCAGGCAGGTTTCAGTGCCAGCCAACAACGCGGCACCCTGGGGCAGGTCGAAAGTATCGCCATGCCAATGGAACATGAAGGTGCGGTCGGCACTGAGATGCTTCACCGGCGAGGCGTGGCCGGCGGCGGTGAGTAACAGCGGCCTCCAGCCGATTTCCGGGGCGGGCCCGCGATACACATTCGCCCCAAGGGCCTTGGCGATAAGCTGTGCACCCAGACATATGCCGAGAGTGGGCTTGTCCGCCTCCAGGCGCTTCTTCAGCAGCGCCAGTTCCAAGGTGAGGAAGGGATAGTCCTGAGCATCATTGACGCCGATGGGGCCACCCAGCACCACCAGCAGATCGGGCTTGAGCGGATCGAAGTTCGCGAGGTCGGCGGTAGGAACGTCGACGTAGGAGAACGCCCAGCCGCGCTTGGCGAACAGGTCCTCCAGAATACCCAGCGTTTCAAAAGCCACATGGCGCAAGGCCACAACAGTCGTCGTCGACGCCGTCTTGGACGCAACCGACGCGGCTTTAGGCACGGCCTTGGATGTTTCCTTGGCGCGGGAAGTTCCGCGAGGCGAAGTGGACGGCACGTCAGGCTCCCATGGGCGATCTGCCCCGGGTACGGTATCCCGGAGTCTTTAGCGTGTTTCCCCGGTACGGGGCATCACCGTGCCGGACAAGAAAGTCTTTGATTCAATATCTAGAGCACGTCCGGGAAAGGCAAGTGGTCGACGCGTCAAACCATGATATCGAGATTCTGGCCGCGAAAGGGATCGCCGCCGAAACTCCAGCCCGTATTGAAGCTCACGCCCGTATTCATGCTGAGAAAACTCTGGGCAGTGTCAGTCAACTGGTTGGCGTTCCTGGTCTGGGAATTCTGCTCGCTTGCCTGAGCGGCATCGCGCAGATCCTGCAGAAGATTGGCGCGCTTGGCCGTGACCACCGACTCAAAGGTCGGCGCGGTGGTCCACGAGATGTCCATGACCTGAACTCCTCTACAGCTTACGCCCGGCCTTCAGACTACCCGTTTCCCGCGGATATTTCCATGGTACCGCGAATCTATACCGCCGCCATGTGACGGTCGGGAACGCCATGACAATGCTTGAATTTCTTGCCCGAGCGGCAGGGGCAGGGCTCGTTGCGGGAAACCCGACCCCAGGACGAGGGGTCGTTGGGAATGCGCTGTTCGGGCGGAACGATAGCCAGTTGGCGCTGTGCCGGGGCATCGGCGGGACCGGCCGCGTCGCCGGACGGCGCGTGAATTTCCGTCGTGCGCGGCGGTGGTGGCTGTAAATCCGTGACCGACGGTTCGTTGCGGACGACAACCCGCGACAGGATGCTGGTGACCCGCTCGCGCAAGCCCGACAACATCTCCTGGAACATGCCGAAGGCTTCGCGTTGGTATTCCAATAGCGGCTGTTTCTGGCCGTAGGCCCTGAGATTGACGCCATGGCGCAGCATGTCGAGCTGCGCCAGATGGTCGCGCCATCCCTGGTCGATCATCTGCAAGACCAGACTCTTCTCAACGCGGCGCATGACGTCCGCACCGACGCCCATGGTCTTTTCCGCCATGTGAGTATTGGACGCCGCAGAGACGCGGTCGCGAATTTCTTCCTCGGCGATACCGTCTTCCTCGGACCAGTCCTTGAACGGCAAGTCGAGATCGAGAATACGCAGAATTTCTTCATGCAGGCCGGCCACATCCCACTCCTCGCGCATGGCACGCAGAGGGATGAACTTGGCGACCGTATCGGCGATCACGTCATGGCGCATGTCGGTGACCAGTTGCTCCATGTCCTCCGTGCGCATGAGATCGCGGCGTTGGCCGAAGATGACGCGGCGCTGATCGTTCATGACGTCGTCGAATTGCAGCAGGTTCTTGCGGATGTCGAAGTTGCGCGCCTCGACCTTCTGCTGTGCTTTCTCGATCGCCTTGTTGATCCAGGGATGAATGATCGCCTCGCCTTTCTCCAGGCCGAGGCGTTGCAACATGCCGTCCATGCGCTCGGAACCGAAGATGCGCATGAGATCGTCCTGCAGCGACAGGAAGAATTTGGAAGCGCCCGGGTCGCCCTGACGTCCGGAACGGCCGCGCAGCTGGTTGTCGATGCGCCGGCTTTCGTGGCGCTCGGTGCCAATGACGTAGAGGCCACCGGCCTGCATGGCGACTTCTTTCTTGGTCGCCACGTCCTTGCGGATCGCGTCCTTCTCGACGTCGGTGAGCGTCCGGCCGAGCGTCTTCTCCTCACCGGCGATACGATAGTCGGCATTGCCGCCGAGCTGAATGTCCGTACCGCGCCCCGCCATGTTGGTGGCGATGGTGACCGCGCCCGGCATGCCGGCCTGGGCGATGATGTAGGCTTCCTGCTCGTGATATTTGGCGTTCAGCACCGCCGGCGCAATTTTCTTTTTCTTGCGCAGAAGCTCGGCGAGCATTTCCGATTTTTCGATGGAGACCGTTCCCACCAGCACCGGTTGCAGGCGGGCATGACATTCCTCGATCAGGGTGATGATCGAGGCGTTCTTCTCCTCCGCCGTGCGATAGACCTCGTCGTGCTCATCGATGCGCGCCCGCGTCACATTGGGCGGCACGTCAACGACATCGAGGCCATAGATCGTTCCGAATTCTTCCGCCTCGGTCATGGCGGTGCCGGTCATGCCGGCCAGCTTCGGATACATGCGAAAATAGTTCTGATAGGTGATCGAGGCCAAGGTCTGGTTTTCGTTCTGGACCTGGACGCTTTCCTTCGCTTCGAGCGCCTGATGCAGGCCCTCGGACAAGCGGCGGCCTTCCATGATGCGGCCGGTGAATTCATCGATCAGGTAAACCTGACCGTCCTTGACCATATAGTCCACGTCGCGGGTATACAGGTGATGGGCGCGGAGGGCCTGATTGAGGTGATGCACCAGCGAGATGTTGTGCAGGTCGTAGAGATTGCCCTCGGTCAGAATGCCGACATCGCGCAAGGTCTGTTCGGCGAATTCGGTGCCGTCGTCGGTGAAGGTGATGGAGCGCTGCTTCTCATCCTTCTCGTAATGCTCGGGCTTGAACCGCGGGATGATCTTGTCCACCCGGTCATAGAGATCGGTGCGATCCTGGGACGGACCGGAGATGATCAGCGGCGTGCGCGCTTCGTCGATGAGGATCGAGTCCACTTCGTCGACGATGGCATAGTGGAAGTCGCGATGGACCATGTCCTCGATCGCGTACTTCATGTTGTCGCGCAGATAGTCGAAGCCGAACTCGCTGTTGGTGCCATAAGTGACGTCGCAGCCATAGGCATGGCGGCGGTCGGTGTCACTCAGGTTGTGCTGGATGCAGCCCACCGTCATGCCGAGGAACGTATAGATCTGACCCATCCACGCGGAATCGCGGGCGGCGAGATAATCGTTGACCGTGACCAAGTGAACGCCGCGCCCGGTGAGGGCGTTGAGATAGACCGGCAGGGTGGACACCAGGGTCTTGCCTTCACCGGTGCCCATTTCGGCAATCATGCCCCGGTGCAGGATCATGCCGCCCATGAGCTGCACATCGAAATGACGCTGGTGCAGGGTCCGTTTGGCCGCCTCGCGTACAGTGGCGAAGGCATCCACAAGAATATCGTCGACGGTTTCACCGGCCGCGAGCCGGCCCTTCAGCCATTCGGTCCGGGCGCGCACGCCCGCGTCGTCCAGAGCCGCAACCTCCGCTTCTTTGGCGTTGATTGCCTCCACCTGGGGCCGCAGGGATTTGATGATACGGTCGTTACGCGACCCGAACAGGCGTTTGGCGAGAGCGCCGAGCATCGATACCTCAAGGCAGGAAAACAGGGGGTCGCGACCGGACCCGGACCCCACTGCGCCGCAAATGCGCGGTTTATGGCGAAACAGATAGAAGCCCGCCGCCTCGAAGTCAACGACAGGGCCGCATGAATTGAGAGAAAGGATTGATACTGCTGTATTTTCCCTAGGTTGATCGGCCGCGATCGCCGGTCACGGACCTGTCATAGGCTGCGGGTTGTTCCAGCCTCGGACCTATGCCATTGAGGCGCGACGATTTTAGCCACCTCCTACCCCCAGGACTGACGTTGCCATGGCCGGCCCCGCCCCAACCCCAATTTCTCCCCTCGCACCTGTTCAGGTCCCCCACCTCGCCCCCATGGACGGGGTGGTGTTCGCCGCCCATGCGGCCGGCATCCGTTACAAGGTGCGGTCGGATCTGATGGTTGCGGTGATGGCGCCCGGCACCACCGTCGGGGGCGTGCTGACCCGCTCCCTCACCGCCTCGGCGCCGGTGGAGTCGTGCCGCGCCCATCTCAAAGGCGGCAGCGGCCGGGTGCTGGTGGTCAATGCCGGGAATGCCAATACCTTCACCGGCCGTCGCGGCGTCGCCGACGTGGCCGCGACCGTGAACGCGGCATCGGCGGTGTTCGGCTGCAAACCCGACGAAGTATTCGTGTCGTCCACGGGCACCATCGGCGTGCCCTTGCCGGTGGAGAAAATCGTCGACGCCCTGCCCACCGTCAAAACCAAACTCAGCGCCGACAGCTGGATGGACGCGGCGCGGGCGATCATGACCACCGATACCTTTCCCAAGGTGGCGACACGCATGGCCCATATCGATGGCGCCGATGTGACCATCACCGGCTTTTGCAAAGGCTCGGGCATGATCGCGCCGGATATGGCGACCATGCTGGCTTATGTGTTCACCGATGCCGTGCTTGCGGCGCCCGTCGTGCAAGCCCTGATTGCCGCCGGTGCCGATAAAAGTTTCAACTGCGTCACCGTGGATAGCGACACGTCCACCTCCGACACGCTGCTTATGTTCGCCACCGGCAAGGCCAAGCATACGGCTGTGACAAAAGCGGACGATCCGCGTCTTGCGGATTTTCGCGCGCAATTGGATGCGCTGCTTATCGATCTGGCGCAGCAGGTGGCGCGGGACGGCGAAGGTGCAAGCAAGTTCGTGGAAGTGCGTGTCACCGGCGCCGATCACAATGCCGCCGCCCGGCGCATCGCTTTGTCCATCGCCAACTCGCCCCTGGTGAAAACCGCCATCGCCGGTGAGGACGCCAACTGGGGACGCATTGTCGCCGCCGTGGGCAAGGCGGGCGAGAAGGCCGATCGGGACAAGCTCGCCATTACCATCGGCGGCGTCGCCGTCACCCGCGACGGAGAACCCGTGGCCGACTACGACGAAACCCCTGTGACCGGCCACATGAAAGGCCGCGAGATCGTGATCGAAGTGGATGTGGGCATCGGCACTGGGGCTGCGATCGTGTGGACCTGTGATCTCACCCACGGCTATATCGACATCAATGGCTCCTACCGAACCTGAGTCTCCACCCGCCGAGGACGGCTGCTGGGGCGCGCCCACGCCCCCGGCGGCAACCAACCTGCCCATCATCACTGTGGTGGCGGTGGCACTCCTGGATGTGGACAACCGGATTCTGCTGGCGCAACGCCCACCGGGGAAAGCCATGGCGGGCCTGTGGGAGTTTCCCGGCGGCAAGATCAATCCGGGCGAATCGCCGGAGGCCGCCCTGATCCGCGAGTTGGAGGAGGAACTGGGGCTGGACGTGCGGGCCAGTTGCCTGGCGCCCCTGACCTTTGCCTCCCATGCCTACGATACATTTCACCTGCTCATGCCGCTTTACGTGTGCCGCACATGGCGCGGCCGCCCCACGCCGCGAGAAGGCCAGACTCTCGCCTGGGTGGCGCCCCAGCGCCTGCGGGATTACCCCATGCCCCCCGCCGATGCGCCATTGATTCCCATGCTGCTGGATTGGCTGTAATTGCGATCCAGCTCATTGAAAGCTGCATTCCTGGTGCTTAGAGTTGTTCCATGACCAGCACCCCGCCCACCGCCTGCATCCTGATCATCGGCGATGAAATCCTGTCCGGGCGCACCCAGGACACCAACATTCGGTATCTGGCCGAACGCCTCGGCGCGTTGGGGATTCGCCTCAAGGAAGCACGAGTCATTCCCGATGTCGCCGAGGTCATCATCGCCACCGTCAACGACATGCGCCGCCGCCACACCTATGTGTTCACCACCGGCGGCATCGGCCCGACCCATGACGATATCACGACCGACTGCATCGCCGCCGCCTTCGGCCGCAAGGTCGTGCGCCATCCCAAGGTCGTGGCGGCCATGCAAGCCTACTTCGGCGACCGCGCCAACGAAGCGCGTCTGCGCATGGCCAATATACCCGATGGCCCGGACGTAGCGCTGATCGACAATAGGTTGAGCATCGCGCCGGGTTATCGCATCGAGAACGTGTTTGTCCTGGCAGGCGTGCCCAGCATCGCCCAAGCCATGTTCGAGGCGCTGGAACCGACGCTGACCAAGGGCGACCCGGTTTATTCGCAAAGCGTCGATGCGGAAATCGGCGAAGGCGATATCGCCGATGCCCTGACGGCGATTCAAAACGCCCATCCGGCCGTGGCCATCGGCAGCTATCCCTACGGACGGTCGGGTAAAATCTGCACCAGCATCGTCGCCCGTTCCACCGACCGGACGGAGATCGCCTTCGTCATCGATGAAGTGGCCGCCGCCATGCGCATCCACCATGCCGAGCCGGTTTTCGGTCCGGCGCCATAGGCCACTTCATATGCCGGCAGCGCCGTCTCCATTGCCCCACGGAGCCTTTCACCGGCGGATCATCGTCATTCCCGAACCCGGCCGGGTCCGCGTGGCGATGGAGGACGAAAGCCATTGTATGGAAGTGACCGTGCTGCACGATGGGCAGCGCGTCATTGACATCCAACCCGTCATGCACCGCATTCCGTGGAGCACCTGCCCGGGCGCGCCCGCCAAACTGAAAGAGCTTGTCGGTCTGTCGCTGCGGCGCATGAATCAGTCCACCGGCTTTGACGCCAAGGAACACTGCACCCATCTGTTCGACCTTACCCGCCTGGCCATGGCGCGCGCGCTGTTGAACGCGCCGGTGCAATACGATGTGGCCATGCCCGACCGCATCGACACCGAGACCCGGGCGGAGATTCTGCGCGACGGCCAACCGCTCATGGCCTGGGACGTGCGCGGCTGGATCGTCACCGGGCCCGATCCGTTCACCGGTCACGCGCTTCGCGGTGCGCCCATTTGGCCGCAGGGCATCGACGACGACACCATCGAGGCAGCACTGATTCTGCGGCGCGTGTTCATGGTCGCCCTGGTCCGCGAACCGAATGCCGCGCGTTCGCGCGAAAAGACGGATGCCGGATTTCCGCCGGGCAGCCAGCTCAGAAAAGCCGGCATTGTCGGCCAATGTTTCAGCTTTCAAGACGACACCATCGATCAGGCGTCGTTGCTCTTCAACTGGCGGAATTTCGCCGAGCGGCGCGACCAACTGCTGACCGGATACCCCGGTGTCCGCACGATCGCCGAAATGGCGAAGGCCAAAGCGTCCTAACTCTTCTTCTCTTCATACCCGCACGCGGCCAGTGCGGCGCGCATGTGGTCCGGCACCGGCGCCGTCACGACAATGGGCGGACGCGACGGACTGAGCGGCAGAGAAATCGCCCGCGCGTGGAGATGCAACGGCTCGGGTGTGTCATTGCCCGCTGTAGGCGATGACGCGCGGCCGTACACTGGATCACCGACGATGGGACAGCCGATCTCCGCCAGATGCACGCGGATCTGATGGGTGCGGCCGGTCTTGGGTTCGCACTCGATCCATGACCGGGTTCCGTGCGGCGTGACCGCCGTGCCGCGCACTTTATAGGCGGTGATTGCTTCCTGTCCGTGAGGATGCCCAGGGGAAGTGGTTACCATCTTCCATCCCTTGCCCGGCGTCGCCTTGCGTAGCGCGTGCGTGATGAGGCCCTCGGACTTTTTCGGCACGCCCTCCACCACGGCCCAATAAGTCTTGCGCGCGCGACCGGCGGCGAACATGGCCCCGGCCTTGCGCAAAGCCTTGGGATGGCGGCCGAGCACCAGACAGCCCGACGTGTCCCGGTCGAGCCGGTGCGCCAGCGACGGCGGCCGGGGCAGACCAAAGCGCAGCACGTCGAACAACTCCTCCAGGTTGGGGCCGCCGCCGGGACCGGCATGAACCGGTATGCCGGCGGGCTTGTTGATGACGATGATGAGTGCGTCCCGGTGCAGAACCCGTGCCAGCAGATCGTCGCGGCTGACAGCGACGGAGGGAACGCGGGTTGTATCCCGTGGCTTTGATGCGCTCGGCTTGGACGTGCCCGGCTTGGATGTAAATGGACGCGGGCCTTGTGACGCGCCATGGGAACGTCCACGCCGCTCCGAATTAGAACGCTCGCCTTCAGCGTGTTTGGAGTCGCGGCCGCCGGAAGGACGGCCATGGGGAGCCTTGCGCGGCCGGCGGGGACGGGGGGTATGTGCCATAGCCTAGTGGTCCGATTCTAACATTCGCATCCCGGTTCGATGGGCTGTTTTGCGAATGTTAGAATCTAAGGACCACGAGCAAGTATATGGCTCTAGTGGAGCTTTGGATTTGGCATTCGCTTCGCAGTTTCGTGGCCCACTGGGTAGCGAATGTCAAATCCGCTCCACGTGTGCTGCCCGAGGTGGGCGGGCCGATCAAGGGTTTCCGTGCGGGCGGGGCAATAGGAGGATTTGGGCCGGAAAGGCGTGCACCATAATTTCGTCGTTCAATTTGACCGCAAAGGGCACTAGTTTCACCGCCGTCCACCGGACCACCCCTCGCCCCGGCTGCCCGCTTGGCGGAATTTGGTAGACGCAACGGACTTAAAATCCGTAGGACCGAAAGGTCTGTGCCGGTTCAAGTCCGGCAGCGGGCACCAATGAGAGTTTTATGTTATACTTCTCAGGTACGATGGAGAATTAGAGAACGATATGCCCACCGCCCTACGCATCCAGGGCTATCGATTTTATTTCTACAGTCATGAGGCCAATGAACCGCCACATGTTCATATTGATAAGGATGGGGCATCGGCCAAGTTCTGGATCGAACAAATTGGGTTAGCGCGGAATATTGGCTTTTCCGCGCGCGAGCTAAATGGATTGCATCGGCTTGTGCGTAAGCACCAAGCCGAATTTCTGGAGGCGTGGCATGACCACTTTGGCAGCGACAGCTGATACGAGAGTCAGGAACGTGCGGGTCAGCGAGGACACGCTCACCGTCGATCTTATGGACGGACGCACCATTTCGGTGCCGTTGGCCTGGTATCCTCGCCTGTTGGAAGCCGCTCCAAGCCAACGCGAAAACTGGAAAATCTCCGGCGCGGGATACGGCATTCATTGGCCGGAGATCGATGAGGACTTGAGCGCGGACGGCATTCTTCGGGGTGCACCAGCCCCAGCCCGCAAAGCGACTTAATTTGCTTTGCCCCAACGGCCCGTGCCGGTTCAAGTCCGGCAGCGGGCACCAACGCGCTATTGTCCTGTTACCCCGACATGGACTTGCCGGTCTCAAGCAGTGATTTGAGATCGCTGATAATCCAGGCCCATCCGCCGCCGCCTTTTTCGCTATACTTGCCCGACGTGGCCGCGGCCATGATCGGGGCGCCATCCAGCTCATGTGTCACGGTGAGGCGGCAGAATCCCGATGCGGTCGGTTCGATCTCCCAGGTGACGCGGGTGAATCCCTCGGCCCGATTCTGCTCGTTGAACAGAAAGCGAAACGTCTGCACCAGCTTGCGGGGCGGGTGAGCCTCCAGGACTTCGCCATCGATGATGGTTTCGGGCAATCCCATGGTGCGCATCTGCGCCGTGGCTTTGGCGGCGTATTTGCCGCCGGGCTTGAGTTCGTACACGGCCGCCGCGCGATACCCGTACTTATCATTCCACTCCGGGGAAGTGATGGCGCTCCAGATCGTTTCCGGCGTCGACCTGATATAGATCTCATGGATCTTCGTGGTCACGCTCGCTTTTTTACCGGCATCCATTTCTTGCTCTCCAATGTGGTTTTCATATCGACGAGCGTCGACACTTGACGCTCCGTATACTTGTCGATCCAGCGGTCATGGATCAGGCGGACGGGGACGGGATTCAGAAAGTGCAGCTTCTCGCGCCCGGCCCGGCGCGTGATGACAAGCCCGGCGTTTTCAAGAACACGCAGATGTTTCATGACGCCGAAACGCGTCATCGTCAGTTCGGCCTCGAGTTCGCTCAACGTCCGACCGTCGCGTTTAAAAAGCAGGTCGAGCAAAAATCGGCGCGTTGCATCGCCCAGTGCTTTGAAGACCCGATCGTCGTCGAACATGGGCCGGACTATATGTGACTATTTAGTCACCTGTCAATACGAAGTCATTCATCAAGGCCGGCTTCGCTGTGAGCCGCCATTAGTGCGGCACGATCACACGCGCCGCCGCCACCACGCGCGCGGCATGGTCATGCGGGCTCATGCCCGCTTGCAGATCGGCGATCATCGGCACTTCGAGACCGATCTCCACGTCGGCCGGTAGCGCCGCGACAAATGCGTGCAGAGGTAGTTCGCCGGTTCCGGGCACCATGCGGGCAAACATCGCCTCCTGCATATAACTGCGTTCCCTTGACACCAGCGGCGCATCGCAGAGCTGGACATAGCCAATAAGATTCTGCGCAACGAGCGCCTTCAGGTCCTCGATCTGCGCGCCCGAACGGAAGAAATGCATCGAGTCCACTTGCATGCGCGACCGCGCGCGGCCCACATGATCGACGGCCGCCAGCGCGCTGGCGATTGAATTGATCGCATTGGGCGGCGCGAACTCCACCAGGAACTGCATTCCCCGCGCGATCACCATGTCGGCCAGAATCGCCAGCTGGTCATAGGTTCGGGCGATGTCGCGTTCCATGCTGACGGCGTTGATCCGCCGGACGCCAAGCTCGGCCATGACATCGAGATCAGCACCCTGGTCACGAAGATCGGCGTCAGGGCGGACCCGGAAGCCCTCGCCCAACGCGATGTGCACGCCGGTATCGCGCATGGCGGCCTTCATCTCGCGGCGCAGGGCGGGGTCGGTTTGCAGCGACCATTCCGGATAGAGCGAAAAACCAGGATAGCCGAACGGGCCGAGGGAAAAGCTGGTCAGGCCGGTGGAGATCGACGCGCAGCCAAGCTCGCCGGCAAGCTTGACATGTTCCACCGGAGGCATGCCGAGCAGCGTCAGCATTTCGATGCCGAGACGAGTCAGGATCGCGCTCCCGTCTTCCGACGAAGGGCTTCGGTCCGCCCATGGTCTTGCGTCTGCGATGGCATGTTATCCTCCGCCCGTTTCCGTATGCTCCAAAACAGACGGCATGCCGGTGCGATAAGGGTTGGGGCCAGCGATCGAGACCGTGATCGAGACAGCCATCCCAATCACTGGCACCAACGGGTCAATCACCGGCGCTTATCGCACGCGACTGTTGTAGTTCTCGGTGCGTATGGCAATTTGCTGCCGCCGCTCTTCGGGCGTGACACGGGCAAGGTCCGTCATGCTGGCAATGCCCGACAGCGGCACCACGCGGAAATCGCGGATCAGCCCCTTGTTGGTCATATCCGCGGGGACGGACTGCCATCGCATAATCCCGTATCCCTGGTGCAGTCCGGCTGTATCGAGCCAGTTCGCCACGCCGGGATCGGTCTGCGCGATGACATAAGTATACGTGCCATCCGCGTTGGCACGCGCCTGCAACTTACTGAGACAGCATTGGTTGCGCCGCGCGTCCGGAGCAATCATCCACGGGTCGATCAACTGAAAACCCGTATAGCTGGCGGCACCCGGGCTCGTGGTCACAACGATTGCTTCGTCCGGGTTCAATTCGAAACGCAATCCGGAGACGAAGCCAAATCCGCCATAGCGTTGCTTGGGCTCGGCGAAGGTGTTGGGCTTCAGGTTGCCCATCCAGATATCGGGGAACGCCGCCCAGAACCGGATGAACCCAGGCAGATCCTCGAACACGCGCCGTCGAATATCCGCGGGATTGAACGGCTCGGGCCCGGACTTGTCGAGACGGCGTATGGTGAGGCGGGCCGGCCGCTGCGTCCAGTCCTGCAGGATGTCGCGGATGCCGATGGTAACCCGGCCAGGCTGCAACGCGCCATGATTGGGCCCGTCGCCGGCACCGCCCAGGGTGATGCGGAAACTGCCGTCGGGCGCGATGACCATGGTCCGATCGGTGAATACGGCCAGGTTGCTTCCGACATCCGTGTTCTTCGGCTTCGGCCCCATCAGGCTCTCCGGCTTGGTCAACAGGGCCAGATCCGCCTCCAGGACGAATTGCACCGGTCGCTTCGCCATATCGATCTGACCGAGAATCTCATAGCTGCCGCTGCCGTCGATGATGGCCGAGCGATAGATCGCGTCGGGATTGTCCCCCGACGAGCCGATGCCGCCGATCGTGTGGCCGAGCCATGTATGAGACGTATCGTCCGTGCACCAGAGGAATGCGGGATAGCGGCGGCAATCGGTGATCTCGGCGAGAATCACGGTGTTGGTCCACTGGGACACAGCCTCGTGAATCCGCGCGGCGCCATCGCTCATCTGCCCCCTGGGGGTCGCGGCGAGCTCGGCCCTCATCTTGGCCTGGAGCTGTTTGAGTTCAGGGTCCTTGAGAAGATGGAGCAAGGTCTTCTCAGCATCGAGCTGCTCCGGTGTCGCCAGCAGCGGCAAATCCCCGTGCGTATCTGCAAGACTGAAACCCGGCCATCCGATCGTCGCGGAGGCAATTCCGGCGGAGATCAACGACATCGCGGTGCGGCGATGGACGGGGGCACCGTCCATGAGCCTCGGGCCGCGTTCGTCAATCGTATTCCGTTCCATACCAGACGGTGAATAAAGCAACGGGTTCATCTGCATCCTCCCAAATTGATTGCATCAGAAAGTCCGTATCCTGATCCGGCAGCAGCCTGAATCAGGGACAGTTCGCACGTGCGTCATGACCCTCGCGCATAACGTTACCCCCGCCACAGCCCTATGAATTAGGCCTCTGCAAAGCAGGGGATATGAAGTGGGCAACCGCTCAAGTATTTTCGTTTCGCGGAGACGCGGTAGCTTCGACAGCATCCCCGTCCCCTATACACTATCGCCGATTTCACCGC
>SCTM01000331.1 GCA_004297485.1 Rhodospirillaceae bacterium | reverse complement strand
GAGGAATCAAACCCAAGATCGACGATATGGCCGCCATCGCTCACGCCATGATACCATACGGTGAGTTGAGCCTGCCTGGGATTCTTGTTGAGTATCTCGATATCGATTTCGCCATGCGTAGGCTGGCCGGTATAGAGGAAAAACGCGGTATTCATTCCAGCCCCCGCATGAGCCGTCATCATGGTGATGCAGAATTTGCCAAATTTATACTTCTGCCATGTGTTTACGCTTCCACATATTATGCCGTCTTTAATCTTCTGAATTGTGGTTTTTAATATTCCGTCTTCAATGGACAGAGCCGCCGGACGAAAAGCGCATGACTGAAAGCTGAGATCATAATTCGCCTCGTACCAGGTTTTCTGGTCAAACGGCAGGCTTCTAACCGGCTGCGTGAGCGGCATGGACATGACTGGTTTTGCCCATACAAACAGCAGAAGAGACGCTAATAGACATAAAGTCAGACAAAAAGTTACGAGGAAACCGCCAGGATTGAGGTGCCTGGCATCACCGGCTCGGGAAAATTTCATCTGCGTCCCCTCCTGGATAGTTTGGTTTGCCATGATTTTGCCTTTTTGAAATGGCGGGTGAAGCGCCAAAGCTACCGCACCCGCCCCGTTCCCGCGACAGGAACTGGGAAACTATAGGGGATTATAGGGGATTATGCTACAAACAAATCATGTTCTTTCTTCCGGCGGTTTATCAGTCCTTCCGAGTCCACCACTTGCCCCCGCAGGTGTATTTTTGTATAAAGCAGCATTTTTTCCGCCGCCTGTTCATACCTGCCCGCGTTGAGCGCCTCGCCAAAGCCCAACGTCAGAGCGCTTGTCCCGACATTGAAAATAAAGGACACCAGCGCGTCATACTGATTGTACGATAGCGGCACACGCACCAGGCGCTTAATGGCCGCTTCCGTATGCCTTACGTCTTCATCAAGCAGCTTCTCGCCGAGTTCCGGCTGCAAAGGCAGCGGTATTTCCGCCAGTTCCCCTTCATGCAGGAGATGGCCGAATCCTACGGTGAGATGGTTCGCCACGTCCAGGTAAGGCCAGGGCTTGAAGTTCTCAAATTCCCTGATGAGAGATAACGCGCGGGGGCTTGCCATGTCATTGTTCCATGAGAATGCTTGTTTTGTGATAGGTAGCCGCGGCTCCTGCCGATGTTATTACCTGCACCGTAATGGTGTCAGTGACCTGCGGATAAACAGAATGATCGGTGTTGAAATCCCCGCCGGTAGTGGCCGTCGCGCCTGCAATCGAACATGTCAGGGAAGTAGCCACGCCGTTCTTATAAAGCGTATAAGCGTATGATTGTCCGGCTCCAGGCGGAACTTCGCTGCTTACCACCAGATCGCGTATGATACCGTCGCATGACAGGGGGATTGAAATGATCGCGCTATTGCCTCCCCATGCGCCAATCCCAAGGTACGCAGTGGTAGCTGCTGGAATAGTGGATACGCCGCTGTTAAGCGCGATGCTGGATGCGGAAAGCTTACAGCCGGACAATACCGCCTGCGCTCCCATCGTCCCCATTTCATTGAGGCCATACTGGTTATAGTGCGGACTGCTGGAGTTCATCATGCCGCGCGTTCCAAGACTTACGGCACGCCGGTAGACGATAAAGCTGTAAGGATCATCGCCATCCTGGCTTGGGTCGCTTTTGACCAGAAATTCCTGAGCGCCGCGTATGGCCTGCCAGCCTGCGCTGTCACCGCCGCTTGCAGGATCGTTCTGACCAGTGCGGAATATGTAAAATGGCAGGGAAGGATTGGTAAAATCGGAACGGAACCGCGCTACCATAGCAACCAGGGCGGGCAGGTAGAGCGATGTGTTGCCGCCTGCGTCCGTTTCACCCTGGCACCATAGAATGCCTGCATTATAGGGCGCATATCCCTGGCTTGCCAGCGCGGCCAGAGCCTGCCTCATAAGCGCGACAGATGTTCCGTATAACGTGCCGGACGCGTCCCAGTTTCCAGCCGGCGGCGATGCCGTATCATTGGCCGCTGCCTGCGCGGAACCACTGACCGCCGTCGGCACGAAGCATATCGCATGACCAGTGGCATTATACCACGCAAGCCCGAAGGCAGGCCAGGCGCTTCCCGTATTCGCCGCGCCTACAGGATCATTTCCCTGCTTGATGATGCCATTATAAAATTGCAGCACCTGTCCCGCGGGTGTTGCCGGAGAAAGGGCGTTATTCCCCTGCCCTACCGCATTGCTTTGTCCGCCTATCAGAAATACCGCTATGGGAACTGCCATTGCCATTGTATCCTTTTCAATTGAAATCCGGTAATATCATCCGCCCTTCATACGGAAGCCTATCCAGCTTCCTATAGCCAGCACGAGCGGCATTATAGCTGCGACAATGCCTCTGATCACCCTGTAATCCTGCTGGCAGCCTTCAATTTCTTTCTTTATCTCGCGCCGCTCGGGATCGCAGAAAGCGGCATGGGAAGCCACCGAGTTCATTTTTTCTTCCATCCTGCCGCGCCAGGAAGCCGCCTCAATGCGCTGCTCGGTTCCTTCCCGCATGTACTGGCGGATTTC
>SCTM01000019.1 GCA_004297485.1 Rhodospirillaceae bacterium | reverse complement strand
GCAACGAGCAACAGCGGCAGCGTTGCTCGTTGCCCAGCTCTTGAATTGCATCGGCCGCCAACAAGGTAGAGAGAACAGGCACTGGCGCCAAAGCCCTACCCAGCTCACGATAGAGAATAGCGAGCGCATCCATGCCGAGCCCGAGCCCGCCATGTTGATCTGATATGGACAGTCCGAGCCAGCCAAGCGATGCAATGCAATGCCAAAGCGAATCATCGAAATCGCGTCCGCTAAGCACGTGCCGTTGGATGGTGTCGATGGCGCATTCTTCTCTAAGCACCTCGCGAATGCTGCTTTGCAGCCCATCGCGATCCGCATCGCTGTTCATTGCTCGTGTTCCAGAGACCCTCGACCAATTGTGGAGAATATGGTCAAAATTCCGCCGATAACGGCTCCTTTCACGCACATGGCAATCTGCCACAAGCGCTTTCAGGCACGCCGACCATCATCATCAACGCCATATAATCCGGCGCCACCCCCTGGGTACCCAGAGGCGAGCATCGCTAGGCGCCGCCTGCACATGTGGCAGGTACAAAAGCACAGTCAACCTTTCCATCCGATTAGAATTCGCCATGTGGGCACGCAATCGCAAGTCGGACCGATGCACCACAAACGCCTGACCTCGCTCGATGACGAGTCCATGCGCCCTCCTTTTATAACAGGACAATTACATATTTTGAATTTTGATTCTATTTTAATCACGATAATCCAAATTTGGCCATATGCCAATCCGGAGAAATACGGAGATCAAGAAGGTTAGGAGACCCCTGCGGGCGTGGTGTTCAAGAAAGCAGGCCAGAAACTAACGATCGAGTCGATCGCCGATCTGCCCCCCCCAGAGAAGGGCCGACATCTGTTCCAGGCGCCTCATGATGCGCGCAACAAATTTCTGGGCAAAGGCTCGTCCGCCGACGCGGAAGAAAAGATGCGGGCCTGGCCCGCAGCCACACCGCGACGCTTGACGATAATGCGGTCTCTAGGGGGACGCAGCCGACAATAACTTCGCCCAGATACCCCCCGACGCTTAAAGCATTCCACGCTCCTCCGGGGTTCTACTCTGAGCATCCAGCCCTTCGTCCCGCAAGACCTCGATGATCGCACTTAAAGCGGATGTGGCAGTTGGAAAGCCGACATACGGGACAGACTGCAACAACGCTTCTTCGATTTCGCGAACGGTGAGGCCATTAGTTAGTCCAATGCGGATATGGTTCTTCAGCTCCGCAAGCTGACGTTGCGCGATCAGGATGCCGATGGTGACCAGGCTGCGCTGCTTGCGCTCGAGCCCCTCGCGCGCCCAAACGCTACCGAACGCGAAATTGACCGCCAGATCGGCCATTGCGGATCCCAAGCCATCGCCCATCATCGTGGCTCGCATCGCAACGGCACGCTCTGATCCCATGATTTCACCAAACAGCGCAAGACCTCGTTCCGTAACATTATGCATCGATCGCTCTCCTTTGAAGGAACTGGGCCCGCGCAGGCAGGTATTTTATGGTGAGTCTTCAGAATCCTCGCGCCCTTGGCTAGAAACGCTTGTTGGCAGGAGTTTCGATCGACGTTGCTTGAGCATTGCATGCGCAGCGAGCGGTCCGATCTCGGTCACGCCACCATCGACCGGCAGCAATACTCCCGTTAGAAACCGCGATTCCTCACAAGCAAGGAATAGCGTGGCATACGCAACATCCCAAGCGTCTCCTTCAATCCCCAGCGGTGACACATCACGCCGCTCGACACGTGCATGCTCGCCCAGATGGCGCTTCGCGAGCGGCGTGAAAATGTGGCCTGGCGCAACGGTATTCACGCGAATGCCGTCGCCGCCGTGCGCGACCGCAAGCTCGCGCGACAATTGAATCATGGCTGCCTTGGATGGCCCATAGGCGAGGCTGCCGCCATGCGCACGCATGCCAGCAATCGACGCAATATTAATGATCGCACCGCGACTCCGCGCGATCATGTGGGGAATGGCGTAGCGGCACATCATCACTGCACTCTTCAGGTTGATGTCGATCACAGCTGACCAGGCGGCCATGTCCAGACTTTCAATTGACCCGCCCGGAGCACTCACTCCTACATTGTTGACCAAGACATCAACTCCGCCATAGCGCTCTGATGCCTCGAAAGCAAAACGCGCACAATCGGCTTCCAGGCTGACGTCACCAACGACGGAGAAAGCCTCGCCTCCGGCCGCCAGAATTTCCCTTAGTGTATTATCCACACTCTCTCGGTCACGGTCCACAAGGCAGACGCGCGCGCCCTCCGCGGCGAAAAGAATCGCGATAGCCTTGCCATTTCCGATGCCGTCGCCGGCTGAGCCCGCGCCGGTCACGATCGCCACCCTGCCCTCGAGACGATTCCAATGGCTGGTTGGCCTAGGCACGGCGTCACTCAGTGCGGAGGACGCAGAAGAGTGGCAATCTCGTTTTCGCCTGCCACGATGACTTCCTGGCCAACGGTGAAACTAGATGGAATGTCGGCTGGGACGATCTTCTGGCCATCAAGTCCGCGAACATAAGTCATTTCGTTGATTGCCAAGCTTGTTTCTCCTGCATCATCGCGCACTGTCACACGATCAGAAGCAATCCGAACTATCTTACCGACGATGGGCACCTTATCCGACCTGGCCAACACGCGCATATCGACCGAAAGTCTGAAGCGATTGGAGAGATTGGATAGGCCGCTATGCGGGGTACGGATATCCATCAATAACACATCCCCAGGGCGATAGATCGCCCGCCGCCAGCGGTTCGCGGGAATCGCAGAAGGTAGAATCGGACTCATTTGCCCGTTTTCATCAACATTATAGAGCTCAGGCCCACGGTGAAGCCCCTCGCCAAGCGCAAGCCCACCAACGTCCTGGTCAATCTCGACGAGCGGCACCCAGCAGATGCGGAAGGGAATTCCCTTATTATAAGCGCCGTCCTCATGGATGAAATCGAAAGGCGACCGATTGTGGTCGTCAGCCGGCGGAACCGCGCGATACTCAACGGTCGGAACCCAAAAGGGCTC
>SCTM01000164.1 GCA_004297485.1 Rhodospirillaceae bacterium | reverse complement strand
CTCGCATTCCAGGACCCGCCCGACGCAGTTACCGCGCCCGTGACGTAGGCCGGTAACACGTAGGGTAACGCCACTTGCCGCCACCACATCCAACCTTTGGCGCCGAAATTTTGCGCCGCGAACTGTAATTCCGCCGGCATATTGGACATGCCGCCAATGACATTGAACAAAATGTACCATTGCGTGCCCAGAATCATGAGCGGCGACAGCCAAATCTCGGGATTGGCATGGAAGCGCGTAATCAGCACGACCGCGAGCGGAAACAGAAGATTGGCGGGGAATGCTGCAAGCACCTGAACGACAGGTTGAACCGCCTGAGAAAGACGCGGTCTCAATCCAATCATGATCCCAATGGGAACCCAAATGACCGATGCGATCGCGATCCAGAAGAAAACGCGTAGAGCCGTATAGAGCCCCAGCAGGAACACTCTTCCGATTTCGCTCGCCTGGACTTCAAAGATGACCGCGACATAGACTTGCAATAGGCAGTAACCGGCAAGGGCGATCAAGACGATCGTCCATGCAATGTCGGCGGCCCGTTCGGCTTCCGGCGACCATGGAACGTGGGCGCGCGCGGCCAGTTTCTGAACCGTATTGCGTCCAGGCACGCGCTGGCTGAACCATTCCCCAATTTGATCGGTCGTATCGGACATCCAATTCAGAAACTGCGCGCGATGGAGCATATTGAGAAACCAACTCTCGCGGACATCCTCGCTGGGATCGTCGGACGGCCTGAATTTATCCGACCACACCAGCAACGGCCGCATGACCAGCTGGTCCACGGCAATGATGATGGTCAGCATCGCCACGAGCGCATATCCGACCGCCGGCAAGTTCCGCGCTTCGATCGCCGCTGCAATATAGGAACCGATGCCGGGAAGGGTGACCTGCCGATCCGAAATCGTGATGGCCTCCGAGGCCACAACGAAGAACCAGCCACCGGAAGCAGACATCATTACGTTCCATACCAGTTGCGGCATGGCGAACGGCACTTCCAGCCGCCAGAACTTCCGCCAGGGCGAGGCTCTATACATACGCGCCGCCTCTTCCAGGTCCAAAGGCACGGTCCGAAAGGATTGATAGAGGCTGAAGGTGATATTCCAGGCCTGCGAGGTGAAAATGGCAAAGATCGACGCCAGTTCGACCCCCATGAGCCGTCCCGGAAATAATGCGACAAACCCGGTCACGGTGATGGTCAAGAAGCTCAGAATCGGGACCGATTGAAGAATATCGAGGACGGGAATCAGAAGCCGCTCCATCATGCGGCTCTTCGCCGCCAATGCGGCATAGACGAGACTGAACACCAGCGACGCCGCCAAGGCCACCCCCATGCGCAGGCTTGTCCGCAGGGCATATTCGGGCAGATTGATGGGATCGAGCGAAATCGGCAGCTGAGTCCGGCCGACATCAAACGGAATATCCATGCCTTTGTGGGCATGAGAAATCATGGTAATGGCGCCGATAACGAGTGCGAACGCCAGCGCATCCCAATGATTTGGGGGCGCCGGACGGCGAATGCTCGGCAAGGAAAAACGTGCAATCACGGCCAATACCCCAGGGCAAAACGCGCCAGTGAGGAAAACCACGTATAGGGCCGAAACTCAAGGCCCGCGAACGTAATAAAACCGAAAGAATTGAGGATGCTTAGAACGCGGCGTGAAGCCGGAGGCCGAAGATGTTTACCGGGCCACGGACGGCATCGTAAGCGGGGTCGGCGATGTGCTGAAAGTCCAGGCTTAGGTCGATGCCTTCAATCACAGAAGCCTTGTAATAGGTCTCGATGATCTTTTCCGCCTGGTATCGAGGGAGCTGCCCATCGCCGATCAGAATGCCCATGCCACCGGCGGCAAAGTAGGAACGGGCCTGTGGGGAGATATCATTCACAACGGCTGCCAATCCGAAGGTATCGCCGCCGCGGTGCCAGGATGTCCCCTTGAGGGCAATGCCCGCCGCGATTGAGCGGTTGATCTCCGTGAACTCGAAAGCCTCCTTCCGGCCGTCATTTGTACTCAGCCGGATAAAGGCTCCAAGGTTGGCGTTCAGCCCCTGCTCGATATTGACGGCTGCTCCGGGACGGGTCTGATAGCGTCTTACCAGGCTCACATCTGGTGTATTGCCCGTTTGCCGGGCAAGATTCAGCGCGTCGACGTAATTCGCCATACGCCCGCGATTAGCGAATACGAGCACCTTTACCTTGCCAGGCTGCCCGAAGAGTTGGTGACGCTCTTCCGCCTCGGTGACGAGTTCGAATTGCTGGAATCCGGTTTCAAGGGAAGTGGTGTTCGGAATCGTCGAAAGATCGAATACCCCGGCACGCCATGTCCACCATGCCTGATTCCATTCCATCGCGATGCCATAGGTATAACCCCAGGCGTCGGCGGCGTAGTCGTAGGCACCGGAATCGACAATCGACCAATTCAGGAAATCCCCACGGGGGTCGTGGGCATACGTATTGGTGTCGAAGATATCCGTCGCGGAAAACTTGCCGATCGTGACGGTCACGTTGTCGGCGTGGCCTGTGCTGGCGAACTGATTGGCCGCGCTTTCCACCGTCGTGGTTTCGCCGCCCAGATCGAGCGTGTATCGGAAGAACGCCCGCTGAAGACGGAAGTAGGGATTTGACTTGCCAACCTTGTAGGCTTCACCGCTCGGATAACCACCTGCTCCCAGCGTATTGCTGAGCCCGAAGCCCTGATCGATTTCGGGGTTCACAAAGAACTCCAGCCCACCCGGCAATTTCACGCCCAGATAGAGCGTCGCGTCGACAGTCTCCTTGGTCTGGCCGCGCCCACGAAGACTATTCGGCCCGTCGAAAGACGCCGTGAACGACGGATAGGCTTGGGTAACGTTGGTGAACTGCCCGTGGAGGCTAAGCCACGCGGGTACGGTCTGTCCGAGAATGGTGTCCGCATCGGCGGCCCATGCCATTCCGTTGGCAACAAGTGCCGCGGCCAGGACCGCGGCCGGACCAAAAAAAATTGGCTGGAACTTCATAAAGATATCTCCCCGAATACGCTCGAACGCCGCCATGTCCGGACATGAAATAGTTTGTTCGGCGTGCCTTCATCGAAGAAGGAATTGTGAAAACTCGCCCAACGCGAGGAAAACCTAAGCCGGCCTTTGCGGCACACGCCGCGCTTGACGTATCCTCTCCAGGGGGATAGGTTATGTCAATGTCAAAGCCCCATCATCATCATCAAACGCACCCCGAAATCATCAAGCGCCTGAAACGGGCGGAGGGACATCTGCGGAGCATCGTCGGGATGATGGAAGAAGGGCGCGCTTGCCTCGATATCGCGCAGCAGATTCATGCGGTCGAAAAGGCCATTACCCAGGCCAAAAAAACGCTGATCCAAGAT
>SCTM01000018.1 GCA_004297485.1 Rhodospirillaceae bacterium | reverse complement strand
AGCTTCTTCTGCGCCGCCACGGTGCCGACCTTCACCAGCGACCACGAATTCAACACGTATTCGTTGATCGCCGCTTTAATCCACCACATGGCATAGGTCGCCAAACGGAAGCCGCGCTCGGGTTCGAACTTCTTGACCGCGCGCATCAGGCCGACGTTGCCTTCGGAGATCAAATCGGAGACCGGCAATCCGTAGAACCGATAGCCCATGGCAATCTTCGCCACGAGGCGCAGATGGCTGGTGACGAGTTTATGAGCGGCCTCAGTATCGCCGTGCTCGGCGAGCCGCTTGGCCAGCATGTATTCCTCACTGGGCTCCAACATCGGAAAATGCTTGATCTCGTTCAGATAAGCGGACAGGCCGCTCTCCGAGGCAAGAACGGGAACACGCGATCTGGAAATGGAAACGTTCGACATATTAAACCTCCTTCCGGGGCCGCAGCCCCCAGACATCCGTTGTCAGGAAGAACTCATCACCCATAACGCACGGCAACCGTCCGTGGACCTTGCGGTCCACACAGCCCAGCACTGCAGAGATGCGATTGGGTTGCCGGAAACGGCGCATGGGTCATATCCTCCAAGAGCAACATGACGTAATGATCCGCCAAATGGCCGGACCGACTTCACCGAAAGACCCCGCCCTGGGCATCCTTCAGTGAGCGTAATCATATAAAATCCGGGCCGGCCAATGCAAGGAAAAGCCCACAATCCAGCCCTGCGCGAAACGCTGACCTTATATAATTATCGTTATTTTTCAAATTGTTATTAGATATGGCGCGGGTACAATGACGTGACATTCCTGATAGCCTGGCCGGGCTCGCCTTCCGGGCGAACGGGACTTGGCGGTTGCCACCGCGAGCCGCCAAGATGGATGCATTCCACGCCGATAAAGGAAGGCCGATGTCAGTAGACACCCTGGACAGCCGCATCGGCGACGGCATGCGGCCGCGTTTCAAGGCCATCGCCGGCGCATGCATCGGCAACCTGATCGAGTGGTACGACTGGACGACCTACACCACCTTTTCGCTCTATTTCGCCAAGACGTTCTTTCCCAGCGGCGACAGCACCGCGCAGTTGCTCAACACCGCCGGGGTCTTCGCCCTGGGTTTCCTCATGCGCCCCTTGGGCGGCTGGCTGTTCGGCCGGTTCGCCGACCGCTACGGACGCAAGGCCGGACTGACGCTCTCGGTGATGCTGATGTGCATCGGTTCGTTACTCATCGCCTGTACGCCCGGACACGGAACCATCGGCGTGGGCGCACCGATGCTGCTCATCGCTGCCCGCCTGCTACAGGGCCTGAGTGTCGGCGGCGAATACGGCGCCAGCGCAACCTATCTCTCGGAGATCGCGGGACCCGGTCAGCGCGGATTTATTTCCAGCTTTCAATATGTGACCATGATCCTCGGGCAACTCATCGCGCTCGGGGTGCTGATGCTGCTGCAGTTCGTCTTCCTGACGTCGGAACAGTTGGACGCGTGGGGATGGCGCATCCCCTTTGCCCTAGGTGCTGCGGGTGCGCTTTTCGCCATGTATCTGCGGCGACGGCTGGCCGAAAGCGCCGTATTCACTAATGAGGTCACGGCTCTGAAGGAACGCGGCAGCCTCACTGTCCTCCTTCACCACTGGCGCGCCGCCATGGTTGTGATCGGCTTGACCCTGGGCGGAACGGTCGCTTTCTACACCTACAGCACCTATGCCCAACGGTTCCTGGTCAACACCAGCGGCCTGACGCGCGAGCAGGCCAGCGTGGTGATTGCCGCAGCACTTCTGGTCTTCATTTCGATACAGCCCATATTCGGCGCGCTTTCCGACCGCATCGGACGGCGCCCGCTGCTAGTCGGGTTTGGCGTTTGCGGCAGTATTCTAACCGTTCCGCTCATGACGAAGCTGGCGGATGCACCGAGCCCCCTCGCCGCCTTCACGATCGTCTCGGCGGGCCTCGTGATCTGCTCAGGCTACACGTCCATCAACGCAGCGGTAAAAGCCGAACTGTTCCCCACGGAGATTCGCGCCCTCGGCGTCGCGCTACCTTACGCCCTGACGGTGGCCATATTCGGCGGCACCGCCGAATATGTCGCCCTCTGGCTGAAATCCGTCGGCCGGGAGAGCCTTTACTTCTGGTACGTGTCCGGATGCATCGCAGTGTCGCTGGCGGTCTATCTCACCATGCACGACACGCGCGATGCGCAGCTGGAACGATAGCACTACTTGGTGTTCTCAACCTCAACGTCGAGAACAAGCTTGTCGAAGTCATATGCGCCCTGTAGTTCAGGATTCTTCGCCGGCTGTACGGCCACGTCGGCGACTGTGACCGTCACTTTCAACTTTCGCCGCGTGATATCAATGGTACGCACGGAGCCATAGATATGGTCTTGAGGCCCATCCACGAAATCCCACCCGTCAAACAAGAAGGGCTGGACACCGTGCCAAATGCGAGGCTCGACGAGATTGGGCGAATCCTGTTTTGCGTGCGGGCGGCGCATGACAAGTTCGATGCCGACAGGCTTGCCATTCGTGTCTCTCGGCCGGTATTCGTATTGCGATAATTCTAATGATAATACGTACGCTGGACTTCCATTCGCGGCTTTGATCTCCAGCGTCGGCCACTTGTCGGCGGCAGCAGAGTATTCAAGCCTGCCCTTCAACGGCATGATTTGCGCATGAGCGGTCGCCGATAGGAAAAGGAGCGCGACCGTTGAAGCGACGACACACCGTAGCCAGCGAAGATGCTCCATCATTTGCACACCGTCACGTTGAGATGACGTCTGCCCCACTGGCGCGCTTCCTCCACCGACTCAAACCACACATCCAGTCGATTGCCCTTTATATCGCCTCCGGTATCTTGAACCGTGCCCCAACCGTTGTGGCCACCCCCGTCGGGAGACGAAAAGTGGTTTGCCACTTCTTCGGCAATGTCACAGAGACTACGGGATTTGATGTCCATGTTGGCCATCCTTAGTCTTGAGAACAAAACAAGGACCAAAGCGGCGACAGACTCCCGTCAACGGCATTATGCGGCGGAGTTGATGGGCTGGGCGAGGCGAACGTGGATCACTTCGCCGCGATGACCGCGATTTCCACCAGATATTCCGGGCCGGCGAGTTTGGCCTCGACAGTTGCGCGTGCGGGGCAGTGGCCGGCCGCAACCCAGGCGTCCCAGGCTTTGTTCATGGCGGCAAAGGTCCGGATGTCGGCGAGATAAATTGTCGCCGAAAGAATACGCTCCTTGGACGAACCACAACGGCCAAGAAGATCGTCGATCTGTTTGAGGACCGCTGCAGTCTGGCCGGTCACGTCGCCCGCCGGCTGGTCGGCAACCTGCCCGGCTAGATAGACGGTATTACCGTGCACCACGGCCTGGCTCATGCGCGGGCCGGTATCGAAGCGTTGAATGGTCATGATCGTTTCTCCTGTATTTAATGCACCAATTCGCGGGTCTTCAAGAATGTGACTCCCGGATTGTCTTCCATGGTGCGGTTGAGATGCCACGCATTACGGGCAAGGAATACCAAAGCGCCGTCGTGATCCTCGGCGGTGCTTGCCTGATTGCCGTCCATCAGTTTTTTTATCGCGGCAGCATCGCCGACGATCCAGCGGGCGGTATAGAGTTCCGTCTGCTCGAATTTGACGGGGACTTCGAATTCGGTGCGGATGCGATCGGCCAGGACGTCGAACTGCAAACTGCCCACCACACCAACGATCCAGTCGGTGCCGAGACGCGGCTTGAAGATGCTGGCGGCACCCTCCTCGGCCAATTGCTGCAGGGCCCGACCGAGATGCTTAGCCCTAAGCGGATCTTCGGGACGGACAAGCTGGAGCAATTCAGGGGCGAAGCTGGGAATGCCTGTGAAATGCAGGTTCTCGCCTTCGGTCAGCGCATCGCCGATACGGAGATTGCCGTGATTGGGGATGCCGATGATATCTCCCGGCCAGGCTTCCTCGGCGGTCTCGCGGTCGCGGGCCATGAAAATCTGCGGATTGTGGACGGTCAGTGTCTTGCCGGAGCGCACATGCAACAGTTTCGCGCCGCGTTTGAAATGACCTGAGCTGAGCCGGACAAAAGCGATCCGGTCGCGATGCTTCGGGTCCATGTTGGCCTGAATCTTAAAGACGAACCCGGAGACCTTTGTCTCGTCCGGCTGTATCAGCCGTTCCGCCGTCGGCTGCGGTCGCGGCGATGGCGCCACATCCGCCACGCCATCCAGCAACTCGCGCACGCCGAAATTATTCAGCGCGCTGCCGAAATATACCGGCGTCATATGGCCTTCCAGATAGGCTTCCCGGTCGAATGGCCGGCACAGTCCGCGCACCATGCCCACGTCCTCGCGTAGCTTCGCTACCGCTGCCGCCGGCAGCAGAGCATCAAGCTGGGGATCGTCGAGCCCCTTGCATTCGATGCCGGCGTCCGCCTTCTCGCCTTTTGTGCGCGCCATGAGGATGAGACGATCATGGACGAGGTCATAGCAGCCCAGAAATTCGCGCCCCATGCCGATCGGCCAGCTGACCGGGGAAACATCGAGCGCCAACCGATGCTCGATCTCCTCCAACAGCGCGAACGGGTCCTGGCCCTCACGATCGAGTTTATTGATGAATGTGGCGATGGGCATGTCGCGCATGCGGCAGACTTCGAACAACTTCAAGGTCTGAGTCTCGATGCCCTTGGCGCAGTCGAGCACCATGACGGCGGAATCAACGGCGGTCAGGGTGCGATAGGTATCCTCGCTGAAATCTTCGTGGCCGGGCGTATCAAGCAAATTGAACGTGTGGCCGCGATAGTCATAGGTCATGACCGCAGACGTCACCGAAATGCCGCGCTCCTGTTCCACTTTCATCCAGTCGGAGCGGGCGCGGCGGCGTTCGCCCCGCGCCTTGACCGCACCGGCAAGCTGAATGGCGCCGCCGAACAACAGCAGCTTTTCGGTCAAGGTGGTCTTGCCCGCGTCCGGATGGGAAATGATGGCAAAGGTGCGCCGCTGCGCGACCTGATCGGCGAGTTCCGACACGACGCTAGAGCCCTTCCCGGCACGGCGGACTCACCGTATCGGACAAGAAGGTCTCTAATTTAAATATTAGAGCATGTTCCAACCGACGCGCACGAAGGCGCGCCTTCTTTAAATGCCGGCCTTCACCGGCAGCCGGAAGACCACTTTTCCGGAACATGCTCTAGCCCTCGAACGCGTCGAGCTGGAGCGTCACGGACAGCCCATTGAGGCTTTCGCCCACGTACATCTGGCAGGATAAGCGCGACCCAGGCACCTTATAGTCGGAACAGTCCAGAAGGTCGGACTCTTCCGGACCCGCCATGCCGACACGCGGCAGCCATGCCTCATCCACAACCACATGGCATGAGGCGCAGGCCATGGCACCACCGCAGTCGGCCCGGACCGGAATTCCGGCATCGCGCATGGCTTCCATCACGGAATGACCGGGCTTCGTCATGGCCTCACGCACGGAATTATCCGGCAATTTGACGTAAAATTTCATGGGACGGGCTTATAGCGCACCACATGTCCCAGGTCACGCCAGACTTGCTCCGAGGCCCACGGCCCCATGGACGCCCTCATCAGGCGGCCATGACCGACACCAGATGACGGGCCTGCGGGATACGAATGCTAGAATCGGACCACTAGGAGGCCCCGATCTTGGCCTGGATGGACGAACTGGAGGTGGTGTGCTCGAACTTGAGCTTCTGGTTCGGACGGGCGTAGTGGAAGCAACCATGAGCCATAAGCGCCGATTCATGGAACCCGGACAGAATCAATTTGAGCTTGCCCGGATAAGCACACATATCGCCGATGCAGAAGACCCCGGGCACATTGGTTTCGAAGTTCTCGGTCGAAACCGGGATACGATCATTGTCGTCGAGCTTGATGCCCCAATCGGCGATGGGACCGAGTTTCATGGTCAGGCCGTAGAACGGCAACAGGGTGTCGCACGGCACTTCGAATTCGCCCTGCTCCGCGCTTTTCAAGGTCAATGATCTAATCTGCCCGTTCTCCCCATTGATGCGGAGAATATCGCCGATCTGGAGATTGACCTTGCCCGCCTTCACCAAGGCGTACATCTGATCGACCGTCGCCTGCATGCCGCGAAAATCATTGCGACGGTGAACAAGGGTCATCCCGGCGACCACGGGGTTCAGGTTCACGGTCCAATCGAGGGCCGAATCACCGCCGCCGGCGATAAGCACATTCTTGCCGCGAAACTGTTCGATTTTGCGGACGGCGTAGAACAGGGATTTACCCTCGAACTCATCAAGCCGTTCGATCTTGGGCTTCTTGGGCGTGAAGCTGCCACCGCCGCCGGCAATGACGATCACCGCGGCCTCGATCTGCGTGCCCTGATCCGTGGTGAGACGCCAGCGGCCATTGTCGAGCTTTTCCAGCTTCTGGCCCATTTCCTGAAAGTGAAAGACGGGCTTGAAGGGTTCGATCTGCTTCATGAGATCTTCGGTCAACTCCTGACCGGTGATCTTGAGACGGCTTGGAATGTCGAGAATGGCTTTCTCGGGATACAATTCAGCGCACTGGCCGCCGGGGCGATCGAGAATGTCGACGACATGGGTGGTCAGACCGAGCAAGCCCAGTTCGAATACGGCGAACAGGCCCACGGGTCCCGCACCGATAATAATAACGTCAGTGCTATGCGATGTCACACCGACATCACCACCCCCGGCATCGGGCATTATTACCTCCCCTTTATTTGGCAACATACAGGCGCAAGAGGACCATGCCGCAGCCGCCACAACCGTTATGGCGTGACACGCGACAGATAGTCCGACCATTGCGCCGGTGTATCGAGATCCGTTAGCACGGCAGTGTCGTCAAATTCCACTTCGTAGACAAGAGACTCATTGGCCCCGATCAGGTGCCGTGCGCCCACATCTCCCGACACCGAACGCATATCGTCAAATAAAGTCCGTGCCCACAGGCTTGGGTTACCCCGCTTGCCGGCATGGGTCGGAACACCGATGGCCCTGGCGTTTGCGGGGTCGAAACCGGCGATCAAGGCATCGATATGCTCCGAGGCGACCGCCGGCATATCGGCCAGGCATACCAGCGTCCCATCCACATCCCCCGGCAGAGCATCGAGCCCAGCCCGAAGAGACGTGGAAAGGCCCTCGGCATAATCGGGGTTGTGGACAATGGTAACGTCCAAACCGGCGAGAAGATTCCTTACCGCACCCGCGTCATGGCCGGTGACGACAACAACCGGGCGCGCGCGCGACCCCAACACTGCTTCGACCGTACGACGGACAAGGGCCGTGCCGCCGACCGGCCGCGTCAACTTATTGTCGCCCCCCATGCGCCGCGACCGGCCTGCGGCGAGTACAATCGCCGCGACACGCGACAGCGTCTTGGGTTCGCTTCTCACAGCGCTATCGCGCGGCAACGGACGCGCGGGCGTATCCACCAACAGGCCGCCGACGCCCATGCCCATAATCTCGTCGCGCGTTACGGCAACCCCGGCCGCCAAGCGCTGGAGCACCCAGTCGAACCCGTTGAGCTTGGGAGATCGCGCGCAGCCCGGCAACACCAACACTGGCGTATCGCCGATGTGGGCCAGCACCAGCAGGTTGCCCGGATCCACGGGCATGCCGAAATGGTCGATCACGCCACCCGCCGCGACGATTGCCGCGGGAATCACATCCCCGCGATCGGCGGTCGCCGATGCCGCCGCGATCAAGATGATCTCCGCGCCACCGGCAAGGCCGTCACGGAGACACTTCACCACTGCAGCTTCCTGATGAGCGCAACGCATGGGCGCCGCCAACGTTCCCTGACAATCGCCGACACGGCGACTGGTAAGGCTCTCCGTCGACGCGACGACCGATGGCTTCAATCCCGGCAGGAGCGTGCTGATGAGTGCAAAGCGACGGGATATATAGGGCGCAACAGTCACCGCTGGCGTGGTCAGTCCGGATTCGACGCCGGCCATAACCTCCGGCGAGACCGCAAAGGGAATAATCTTCACGGTCGCCAAGACCTGTCCCTTACGCACGGCCTGCTTGTCGGGGAGCGTTGCGACAGTCACGGACTCGTCTACATGATTCGTCGCGGTCACGGCGGCGACATCGACACGCACGATGCCATCGGCCGCCGCCTCGATATTGCAGCGCCCCGTGCGCGCATCCGTCAGACTCGTGCCGGCACCGGCAAGCCGAACCGCGATTCGTTTTGCCGCATTGTCCTCCGCCACATCACCGGCGGCGAGACGCGCACCGATAATTTCGGTGACCCCCGCACCACGTAGAGCGGCGACATCATCGGGAGTCAGAACACGGCCTTTCCTGATCGTCAGCCCATCTCGCCGATAGCTGTGAGCGAGGATCACGCCCGCCGCCTGGTCGATCGGAAAAACACCGAACTTCATTGCCGGCGGCCTTCCACCCGCAGAATGGCGATGACCTGCGCCAGAATGGAGACGGCGATCTCCGCCGGTGTGACGGCATTGATATCGAGACCAACCGGGCCATGAATACGGGACAACGCCTCCGGCCCGAACCCTTCCCCGGCGAGACGCTCCAGGCGTTTGGCGTGAGTCTTCTTACTGCCGAGCGCGCCGATATAGAACGCGGGTGATCGGAGAGCCGTCGCCAGGGCCGGATCGTCGAGTTTCGGATCATGGGTGAGTGTGACCACCGCCGTGCGCGCGTCTGGCGCGACCTGGCGCATCGCCTCGTCGGGCCATGCGACGATCGCAGAGATGTCGGCGAGTTGGCCGGAACGGACAAAAGATTCTCGCGGATCGATCACCGTCACTTCAAATCCGGCCAGACGGGCCATTGGGGCCAGGACCTGAGCGATATGCACCGCACCCACGATCACCATGCGTGGCGCCGGACCATAAACCCGCGCGAAGAGCTGCGTGTTTTCAAGCACACCGGAACGGTCAAGGGCGATACGCCGCCGCACTTCGGCCAGCTCGTCGGCGGTTAGGGTAAGATCGCCGCTGACGCCGGCTCCATCCACAAGGGTCTGGGCCGTGCCATCGAGCGCCGTCACCATGGCACAGGGTATCTTGTCCGCGACGCGTGCGCGGAGGGCCTGTAACGTTTGAATTTTCACGGACGACTCATGAGCTGACCGGCTCGACCCATACCTGGACACGACCACCGCAGGCCAGACCCACTTCCCAGGCCATCTCGTTACTGACGCCGAATTCGAGTAATCGCGGCGAGGCCGCGCTGATGGCATCGCGCGCCGCATCGACCACGGCGCCTTCGATGCAGCCGCCGGAAACCGAACCGACAAAATCGCCTTGATCCGTAATCGCCATATGGCTGCCGACGGGGCGCGGGCTCGACCCCCACGTCGCGACCACCGTTGCCAAGGCCACATGCCGGCCATCGGCGATCCAGTGTTCGAGTTGCGTAAGTGGATCGGATGAAGTGGTCATGTCGGCCTCATGCGGCTTTATGCTGTCGTCCGGCCAAGCGCTCCGACGGCAAATCGCCGAGTGCCGCGACCAGGCTCGCCAGACTGTCGATATTATGCACCGGCCGGAAATCGTCGACATAGGGAAGCATGGCGCGAATGCCGGCAGATTTCGGCTCGAAAGCCTCGTAGCGCAAGAGGGGATTAAGCCAAATCAGCCGCCGGCAGGAGTGCTGCAGCCGTTCCATTTCCTGCGAAAGCCCCTCGCCGCCGTCCCGATCCAGACCGTCGCTGATGACCAGGACCACCGCCCCTTGGCCCAGCACACGCCGCGACCAGAGGCGGTTGAAGGTCGCAAGGGTCTGGCCGATGCGGGTTCCGCCCGACCAATCCCTGGCGGCGCGCGACACACGCGCAAGGGCCACATCCGGATCGCGGTGCGCCATCTCACGCGTGACATTGGTGAGACGCGTCCCGAACAGAAACGTGTGAACCCGGTCGCGGTCATTGGTGATGACATGGAGAAAGTGCAGCAGCATGCGCGCATAGGACGCCATGGAACCGGAGATGTCGCACAGCACGACAAGCGGCGGATGACGTGACGCCCGGCGACGGCGCTGCAGATCGATGACGCCGCCGGCGCGCACCATCTTACGCAAAGTCGCGCGCATATCGATGCGCGATCCGCTCGGACTGCCATGAAAACGCCGCGTCGGTACCGCTGGAATCGGCAGGCGGAGAAGCGCCATCATGCGTCGGGCTTCAGCCCTTTCCTCCGCCGACATGGCCTCGAAATCCATGGCCCGGAGACGCTCAGCCGCCGACCAACTCAAGGTTTCGGTCGTCTCCGCATCAGGTTCGTCACGTGATTCTCTCTCTCGATCTTGCTCGGAGACAGACACCGATTCCAACGTGGGTGGGGAATCAGCCGCCGCCCTGGCCGGCGCGGGCCACGCCATCGGCGCCTCGAAAGAAGTGGCCCGCCAAAAGCGCTCGAAGGCGAACCGAAACATACCGCTGCGCGCGTGTCGATCGACCAACGCCGCATGCAGCGCCCAATAGACGTCGTCCTTTTGCCCCAGATCGATGGCTTGCAGCGCGGCGAGCGCGGTCATGGTCTGACCCGGTCCGATCGGAAATCCGGCACGCCGCAACATCCGCGCGAAGTACATGACGTTGAACGCCAGGGTACCGGTCATTGGATGCCGGTCATTGGGCGGCAACAGCGGGCTCAACCGGCCCGCTTAGAAATGGCGCAACGCCGCGCGTCGCAATTTCACCGCGCACGCGGGCGATATCGTCTTGATATTTGAGGAGCACGCCAAGGGTCGCGTCCACGATCCCACGATCAATTTCACCTGCATCCAAAACCAGGAGGGCTTGCGCCCAATCGAGGGATTCCGCGATTCCGGGCGGCTTGAAAAGTTCCATGGCGCGGAGGGCCTGAACGAACGCCACCACTTGTGCGGTCAGTCGCTCGCCAACTTTTGGCAACCGCGCGGCGAGAATGGCGCGTTCCCGTTCCGCGTTCGGATAGTCGAGCCAGTGATAAAGACAGCGCCGCTTCAGGGCATCGTGAATTTCGCGGGTGCGGTTGGAGGTGAGGATAACGATCGGCGGGGTCGCTGCGTGCACCGTCCCCAACTCCGGGATTGAAATCTGATAATCCGAGAGAACCTCAAGGAGAAAGGCCTCGAACGGCTCATCGGTGCGGTCGATTTCGTCTATCAGCAAGATCGGCGCCCCTTTGGCATGGGGCTCCAACGCGGCAAGTAACGGCCGTTTGATGAGAAAATCAGCACCGTAGATGTCTTTGACGATGGATTGATCCTGGCCACGGCCGGCAGCCTCGGCGAGACGAATGGCCATCATCTGGCGCGGATAATTCCACTCGTAGACTGCGGCCGCGATATCGAGCCCCTCGTAACACTGCAGGCGGACGAGATCACGGCCAAGAGTCGCGGCAAGGACCTTGGCGATTTCCGTCTTGCCCACGCCGGCTTCGCCTTCCAGGAAAAGCGGCCGCTGAAGGGCGAGCGCGAGATAGAGCGGCGTGGCCAGAGCGCGATCAGCCACGTAGCCGCCCTGTCTCAGGAGTTCGACGGTGGCATCAATGTTAGCCGGCAACGCAGTCACGGTTGAGTGTCCTTAAGATAAACGCGCCGCCCTGCCCGGAACCGATTGGTCCTTTGATTCCAGCATTCGCAAGACCGTACGCCGAACCGGGTTGCAAATGTTAGAATCGGACCACGCGCGCGTTCGGATCGTGAAGAGCTCAGACCCAATATCAGGCGGACGCGGCCGCCCGCTTGATCGCTTTGCGGATGCGATTGTACGTGCCGCAGCGGCATATATTGGTGATGTGGATATTGATGTCATCGTCGGTTGGTTTAGGGATTTCCTTCAGCAACGCCGCCGCCGCCATGATCATGCCCGATTGGCAATAGCCGCATTGCGGAACATCTTCGGCGATCCAGGCCTGCTGAACCGGATGGCTGTGGTCGGTCGACAACCCCTCGATGGTCGTGACGGAGCGTCCCGCGGCATATTGGAACGGAATCGAACAAGAGCGTTCGGCGACCCCATCGATATGCACTGTGCAGGCGCCGCAAGCCGCGATGCCACAGCCGAATTTGGTACCGGTCATGCCCAATGAGTCGCGCAGCACCCAAAGAAGCGGCGTTGCGGGATCCACATCGACGGCCTTGACCTCGCCGTTCACCGTAAAAGTCACAGGCATCGCCACGTTCCGTTCCATCCTCGCAACAGCGGTTATCCGGCCCGGTGCCGCCCGTTCTGTTGGCATCTTATACGCGGTCCCGAGAGGTGCAAAGCATGCGAGCCTGGCACCTCAATGCAAGGCCGGGATGCAAGAAGAACCACTGACCCGGGCCCTCATAGCGAGGTATTTCTCACGCGCTTCATCGTTGGCCGGTCTTCCCTCCGACAGGTCCCGCGGAACCGAGAAATCCGCGAAATAGCGGGATTTATCGCAACCCCCATCACCGTCGGAACACAAGGGGTTGGGGTATATGAAAAATACCACACAAAATAGCGTGACAACTGGGGATAACTCTGCGACACTTTCTTTCTCACAAAGAGAGACGCGACACCGCTTATGAAGTTGGCGCGCGATCACGATAGAGAACTCTTTCCGGAAGTCCTTTCGGATTTCGGTCCTTGGGGTGGCGAAGTGGCCTCACGCGGTTTTGGCGGCACAGCTCCCCCGGCATTCTTGGCGACACCTGCCACACGGCAAAGTGCTCGCACCCCTCACCTCACAGAAACGGATGAAGGAGCATCCCGAAACGCGGTTATGCACCCGCATGCCGGCACCCGTCGGCACGGGCCGTTGAGTGACATCAGCTTCAAGGAGCGAGATATCGCGATGGGAAAACGGTCAGCCCGGTCCAAGAAACAGCACCGAGACGACGACTCCAGCTTCCAACTGCATGCCTTACCGCCGAGGGGAACGACAGACGCCCCAGCCGGATGGGATCCAGTTGATCAGCACCGCGACCAGAGTTACATCCGCCATGTCAAACCGCGCAGCGAGAACCAGCGCGTCTTGATGGAAGCGATCGAGACCAGTGCCTTGACCTTGGCGCTTGGTCCGGCGGGCACGGGCAAGACCTACCTTGCCATTGCCTGCGCGGTAAAAGCCCTTGAGGCGGGGCAGATTGATCGCATTGTCCTGTCACGACCAGCCATCGAAGCGGGCGAGGCGCTCGGTTACCTGCCGGGCACCATGGAAGAAAAGATGTCTCCCTATTTGCGACCGCTTTACGACGCATTAGCCGATCGCATGGGCGGCAAACGATTACGAAGCTGCCTTGCGGATGGAACCATCGAAATAGCGCCCATTGCTTACATGCGTGGCCGCACTTTGAACAATGCCTTCGTCGTCATCGATGAAGCGCAGAACTGTACATACGGCCAGATCAAGATGCTGCTCACGCGACTTGGCTGGCATTCGACCATGGTGATCACCGGCGATCCGGATCAGAGCGATCTTCTACCGGGCGTGTCCGGTCTTGCCGATATCGCGAACCGGCTCGGGACTTTGCAAGACATTCAGATTGTGAGGCTGAGCCAGCAAGACGTGGTCCGCCATCCATTGGTGGCCTGCATGCTGGCGGCCCTCTAACAGACAGACACCTCTCGTCACGCTGACGAGAGGTGCAGGTGTGCGTCCCTGAAACTTAGGGCGGTGCGAAAGCACCGCCCTCTTTTTTTGTGGGCCCCGCGACCAGATCACAGAACGTTTGGCCAGCCAAGGCTCCGTGTCTGACACAACATGTTGTGGACAGTGAGAACTTATCTCACAAAATCAATGAGTAAGCTGGATGCCGGACGAAGCCTTACCGTTCGCAGCAACGACTCCAGGAGGCCACATCAGCACCGCCACCGAGAATGGGTGAGACCTTAGCTGGCCCGCTCCCTTCCACCAGTCAAACTGACTGGCGTCAATATTCCCCGAGACCACATGTGTTAAGTGTAAAAAAGGTGCCCGCTCCCGTGATGACGGGGTCCTCAGATTTGCCATAATATTTAACTGAAGTGCACCGCTTCGTTACACAGAGTTACGCCGTTGTTTCCCATGCTTCGTAGGACCTAAATCGCACCGCGTGTATCAATAGATTGTGCAACCCGGATGCAGGGTAACGCGTTCTGGAGACACACCGAGACTTGAAGGCATTGCGTGCTCACGGGGGATGTTGGCTTGCGTTCGATACGTGCCGTAATAGAAATCACCCCACATGCGACGGCCTCGGTTGCCGGTATACCCTTATTGGCGCGGTCAGTGCTGACACTTTGGTGCGCCGGCATTACCCGATTCACACTCATTGACGGGTCTACAAATCCGTCGGTGGTTCATGCAGCGGCGTTGCGTGAGATTGCCCGGGTCGCGCCAGCCGCGCGGCTTACCTGGATTAGCCCCGACGACCCCGATCCAAACGCGCTCACGGGTGTGAGGGTATTGGCGGTCCCTACCTCAGGTATTTTCCACATCGGCCTCGTGACTCGTTTGATAGCGTCGCCTGCGACGGAGAACCAATTTGTAGCATTCCCCGGCATCCAAGACGCCGGACTATGGGTGCTTTCGGCCGACGCCTACGGCGTGCATGCACGCGGCAACCAGGTTGCCGCCACGCATGGCGTGTTGATCGAAGGCGAATATTTTCCGGCAGGCACGGATGCCGAGATCGACGTCGCCGAACGGGCGTTGTTCCGCTGGTGCACCAAAGAAACCGACGGCGTCGTATCACGCAATCTCAACCGTCCCATATCGAATTGGGTCAGCCGCCGCCTGTCCCACGGTACCGTTCGTCCAGCCCAATTGACCGCGATGACGGGCTTGTCGGCTTTGGCGATGTTTACTGCCCTGATCGGCGGCACGGAACAGTACGTTGCGATAGGATGCGTGCTCTACCATGTTACGTCAGTCGTCGACGGCCTTGACGGAGAAATTGCTCGGGCGAAATACATGTCGACCCCACGTGGCGCGACGCTAGATACGGCCGTCGACATGGCAACCAATCTTCTTTTCATGCTCGGAATTTCCATCGGCAGTCATCAGGTCTACGATCCGATCTATGGCTGGGTCGGCGGCTACGTCGCGTTTACCGCGAGCATCGCCATGATGGTTATGGCTCTTACGCTCCACTTCGGCCCCGGCGGTGGAAGCTTCGATGTGCTGGAGCTGACGATTCGGAGGCGTTTACGCGGATCACCTCGCCTTAGCCGGATTTTCGGATTCATCAACGCCTTCTTCAAACGCGATCTGTTTGCGTTTGTATTCGCGATCATGGGCGCAACCGGTTTCGCTGAATCAATCCCGTGGTTACTGGCGTTTGGTGCCACGGCCTGGCTGATCGCAATCCTTGCCAATGTGCCGACACTGCTCAACAGCCGGCGCGAGGAGGTATTGCCTCCGCACCTACTTGGCACCGACGGCAGCGGGACGGCCGATTACGCCGGCAGCTGACGTTAGACTGGTTGCCGCCAAAATTCCTGGACCAACTTCCGGTTCGTTTGAATCTTGAAATAGTCCAGATTCATAGAATATAGCGCGCACTCTAAAAAGCCGGACGGTCGCTTTTCCGGAGAGCGCGCTAAGGCATGATCAGAATTCATGGCTTCGGCGTCTGACGCTTGAACGCTTCCGGCGCGACACGGTCTTTATTCCCATCGTAGCGGGCGAAATTTGGATAAGCATACACTGGACGGGAAAAACCAAGGGTCCCGTTCTCATCCCGGTGCGTTCCCAGCATACTGTCCGGCGCCTTGCCGAACTCAACCCAATCCTCGATTACACTGAGTAAGTCGAATGTGTTGACGCCCGGCCCGCCCGCGCATTGATTCATGCCCGGGACCATGAAGAGACGGAAAAATGGCAATGTGTCATCTTCGCCTCCAAGGGTCTCCGTGGCCGTGTCATAGAAGTCGACTGTGTTGGATGCGGATCCATCCTGCCAGCCCTGGTAAAGGACCAGCCGCCCGCCGCGATCCCGAAATCTCCGAAGGTCAGGATTGAAACCGGTCACAAGCTGCTGCATGAAATTGAGCCGTTCCGCATCGCGGTCCAAATTGAACTGTTCAACGCGATAGGCAGGTCCAGGGTCCTCTGCGAACGCGAAGTAGCGGAAATTTTCCTCCGCCAGCTTCAGGTTTGTACCAGGACCGCCGTCCGCCGCGACGATATCCCCGAGCCAATTCAACTCGCTGCCCAGCGTCTGGCCGCCGGCCGTAAGGCTCGCGCCGTCGCTGGTCACCGGACCATCATAGATTTTCTTGGCGGCCTCCACCTGCACCGGCGTAAGACAATCCGAACGGGATACAAAACCGCCGACGGCAAATCCTTTGCAGGCCAGTTCGGCAGGATCGAAATTGCACTGGCGGGGATCTTCCAAGATGCCGTCCTTCAACCCGTCCAGCGCATCACACTTCGCCATAACGGCGCCACGCAGGAGATAGACCAACTGTGGGGTTAGAAGCGCGTGCTTGTTGACATCGAGATTGGCCATTGCCGTCCAATAGGTGCTGAGGGCCGAGGATTTGAAGGCTGACGGCGCACCGGCCACAATTCCATTGAAGTCGACGGGAAACCGCTCCGCTTCCACAAGCCCCTCGCGGCCACCGTCCGAGCACCCGCGGAAATAGGAGAAATCCGGCGCCTTGCCCTGGAATACCTCGACGATCGCTTTTGAAGCCACCGCGACAACATGGGTCGCACGAAAACCGAAATCGATCTCCGCATCGCGATTGTTGTAAGCCCAAATCGGATCGGACGGCGTTCCGCTATGCCCGAGGTCGGTGGCAGCTGTAGCGTAACCGCGCGCCAAGGCGTCATCGGCATCGTCGATCTCGATCTGACCGCAGTAACCGTGACAGCCCTGCATGAAGAACTTGCCATTCCACGCATCGAGCGGTAGGCGCAATTCAAATCCCACATGAGAAATCACGGTACCGCGTACGCGGCAGTAAGCAGGAAGCTTATCCGACGCGGCAACCAGCGTTGCCGATAAAATAGCGGTCGGGGCATCAGGGATGCCCGCGAAGCTGATTTTGGCCAAGTCCGCGCATGCCGCCACCGGCGCGGCGCGGGTGCCAGACGCTGCGACGACCGCAAGAATAAAGGCCAAGCACAATACGGATCGGCGAATTCTCACGACATGTCTTTGACAACTAGGCATGTGGATCAATCGGGTTCAACTTTACGGGCCAAATGCTGCGTTAAGAATACGAAAGACGTGCGCTTGGCCCAAGGGATCAAGTTTAACGCCTGTCGCGGAAAAATAGACATCAAGATTATTTTCCGCCTCTTGGCGTTGCGCCAAACCAGGGGCCTCCGGCATCCCTAAAACCTCCACCTCGACCAGATTAGCCAGAGCTAGAATTTGCAAGCGCTCCGCTTCCAGCTCACATTTTTTCACGTGATCCCGAAGATTTAAGAGCGCCGTCCTATCCAATGAAGCCTCGTAACCACTGCCCGCAAATTCTTTTAGATTTTGGCGGCACGACCGCAGCGGCTCCACCAGCGCGCGCTGCCAGTCGCGAGATAACTTCAACGCCGATCCAAGGCATCGCGCCAGATTTGCCGATCCCTGCCCACAGGCCGCAAGCCAGATGCAGAACATCATCATGTTGATGTCGGCACCAAGACGATTTTGAAGAGCGAGGCAAGCCTCCTCGACCCCTTCCTGGCCGTAAACAGACAACGCGAAATCCCACAGGGACATGCCTGTGGTCACGCGCGGCCGAAAGGCAGGAGCGGGCATGCGTCTACCGGCCTCCGCCGCGGCCCTTAGGCGCTCGGCGAGGAGACGGGCGGACCATATGTGCGTCGTCAGACCGCGCCTCTCCCCACCGCCGAACCAATCCGACCTCCATATCGAAGAGGTCGAGGACCCTCCCAACAGCATGGTCGACGATGTCATCGATGGAGGTCGGGCGGCCGTAGAAAGCCGGCACCGGCGGCGCCACAATTGCACCCATTTCGGCCAGCTGAGTCAGCGTACGCAAATGTCCCACATGCAGAGGGCTTTCACGGACCATGAGGACCAGCCGGCGGCGCTCCTTGAGCACAACATCAGCGGCGCGAGATAAGAGTGTCGACGTGACGCCGGTTGCAATCTCGGCAGCGGTCCGGATCGAACACGGCGCGATCACCATGCCGTCGGTTTTGAAAGATCCGGATGAGATCGCGGCAGCGATATCGGTATTCGCATAAGTCACATCGGCGAGCGCCTTTACCGCCGATATCTTCATATCGGTCTCATGAGCGACAGTAATTTCAGCCGAGTGGGATATCACCAAATGTGTTTCCACATCGGTTTTGCGCAACACTTCGAGAAGCCGGACGCCGTAGATAATGCCGGATGCACCGCTGATGCCGACGATCAGCCGGCGCGTGCGCTTGCTCTGGACGCTCTTGGAAGATTTAGCGGACGTCATGCGTACCAGCGGACCTGCTGTTTCCGTTGAAGCCAGCGTGGCAACGCCCGGCAAACAATGAGTTAAGAATTTCCAGCATGGGGATTTCTAAGGACGTTTTTTTCATCTCGACGACTTCGATGTCACCGATTCGACATATAGCACAATTTGGGCCGTGAACATCGGCCGTTCAGGCAAGGCTCCCGGCGTATATGGATTCCACGTTCGACATCGTTGGAAAGCCCGCTAAGATGCAGGTTCCTGAGGATAACACCTTTGCGCCATGTCACGAGGCCGCCGTGCAGGCCGATATGGTTCCGGCTCACTCAAGAGGAGGATTAGACCGATGGCAATGACGCTTTATGGTAGCCAGCTCTCGCCTTACGTTGCTCGCGTCGCTCTGGCGGCGCGATTTAAGGGCATGAAATACACGCTCGCCCCGCCTCCGGGCGGCCTCAAGAGCCCGGAATTTCTAAAGATAAATCCGCTTGGCAAGATTCCAGTCTTGAAGGACGGCGCGACGCTGATCTGCGAATCCGCGGTGATCGTCGAATACCTTGAAGCCAAGGGAAAGACGAAGAAGCTCGTCCCTAAGTCCGCAAAGGCCGCCGCCGTGGCACGGCAGGTCGGCGCCGTCGCCACGGAATATGTACAAACTGTCGTCAGGAAGTTCTTTCCTTTCCTTCAAGGACCCATCGAGAATCCGAAG
>SCTM01000163.1 GCA_004297485.1 Rhodospirillaceae bacterium | reverse complement strand
GCTTCAAAATGATTCGAGCGTACCCGGCCGAAGCCGGCAGGCTGACCGGCGCGTTTCCCAGCGCTCGAATCATTTTGAAGCCCACGCATGGAGAGATACCTCCGCCGCCTGGAGGTCTTGGGGAAAATCAATCACCGCGCGGAAGATGCCCGTCACCGACGCGACCTGGGAAATCGGGCGCTTGGCGAGGTCGAGACCCACCGCCAACGCGGCATCCCTGAAGCGCCCCCATACGGCCGGATCGCCACTCCAGGTCTTGTCGGCGTCCAACATCTGGCCGGCGCGAATCATGGTCACCCGAATGCCGTGGGGCTCCAGCTCGCTATAGAGGGCCCGCGAAAAACGTTCCAAACCCGCTTTGGCGGACTGATACAGCGTGAGGAATGGGTAGACCATTTCCACAGATTCGCTGCCGACATTGATGATATGGCTGCCGCGACCCATCATTGGAATGACAGCTCGCGTGCAAAGGATCGGCCCGGTCAGATTGGTGCCAATGGCAGTCAGGATTTGGTCGTCGGTTGCTTCGGCGACCAAGAAGGGGTCGTAGATCGCGGCGTTGTTGATGAGCACGTCGATCCGCGGATGGCGCTTGGCAATGGCTGCGAACGCGGTTTTCACCGACTCAGGTGACGACACGTCGCACGCGACCGCCATGGCGCGGTCGCCGAGCTCCGCCACGACCGCTTCGAGTTTCGCCAGTCGGCGACCCAACAGGACCACATTGTCGCCGTCGGCGGCGAAACGCCGTGCAAGCGCGCGGCCAAGACCCTCGCCTGCGCCGGTGATGACAATAATCTTGGACAAATGCCTGCTCCGCTTATTGACCGGCCGCGTATCACGGCGGTTTAGGTTGTTTACATGGTCCGCTCGGCGGCCGAAAGAGAACAAGAGCCATCTGCATCGTGCCGGCGATACTTGTTTGCCGTTGCGTGTTGCGACGGCGAAGATGAAAGAATAGTGCCGTCAGCCCTTGCCGGGATACACGGAAATGTCTCCCGCATAGGCGATCCCGCCGCCCCAGAATTTGCCGCCGCTCACCTTCAGGAAATAGTGGACCGTGCGCGCGATCGACCCGGACGCGGAGCGCGGCACCATGGCGACGCCACTGGGGCTCTTTCCCAGCGCCCGCGCGCTGAAGTCCATGATGGTGAGGGCCAGGTCGTCGGTTTGCTGGGCGCACATGACGAGCTGATCGCCTGGGCAGTACCGGCGCGGTTCGATCTGAATTGGGGAAAGCTCACCCCGTTTCATCGCCACATGGCCGGGAACATTGGTGACTTCGACGCTGTGCACCTCGTCGTACCATTTCTGGTATTCGGCGAAACGGCCCGGAACATAATTGGCGAGGATGATGCTGACGCCGGAAAGCGGTTCCGACTTCCGCCAGTTCGCGCTGCCCTTCCAGTCCGCATAGAGGCGATAAGTATAGAGGCGCTCGGTTTCATCATCTGCAATCATCCCCGCGTCCCGCGCCGCCGCGACCAGCGGCCCGAGGGCCGGGACGTCGATTGCGGGATCGGGCAGGTCGAAGTCGTAGACACTGAGAAAACGCCACGGCTGCGGAATGTCGGGCATGATCTGCAGAGGCGACACCTCGTACCGGTCAGCAGCTTTGAATCCTCGCAACGTCGCGAGAGATGCGCGATGGGGTCCATCAAACCAGGCGGCATATTCGGCCTCGCGGCCGGCCGGCACATTATGAAGATGTATGGTGGTATAGAGCGCCATATGTTTTCTGCCAGTATGCTGTAGAGGTGTTGAGGGGAAACAGAAGCGCGGAAGCCCGCACCCTCAGATGCCCAGGCAGGCGCCCCTGAACATGCCAACAATCGGACCGCTGACAAAGGACCATTTTTGACATTGCAGGCGGTCCATCGCGCGGGCGATGCTCGACATCCCAGCCGAAATTTTACGGGTGGTAGGGCCCACAAACGCGAGCAGGTCGACAGTTAAGGGACGCGTAGCCGCCACCGACCCGCAGACGACCAGAACGGCTGCAAAAGCACGGCGACGGTAGCAATTGACAGCATAGAAAGAAACACCTAAGGCGCGTTCCGCCGTCATTTTGGTTGAGATGCTTGGCTCATAAGCTTCCGAAACGACATCTTTGAATCCGCCGACTCGGCTTATGCAAGATCCGCATGAATTTGTGCCCGTTTACCCCACAATTTCACGCCGCAACTGCTGGGCTGCGCTATAGTCGCGTGCGGTGCGGCGGGTGGCATGAGCCGGTGAAAATGCGGACATTTCTAATTCGATGGAGCGGTAGCGTAACTTAATTTGACCGTGATCCACATTGACATGCGTCAATGTATTCCATCGGGCATTCCCCCTATTGAGATAAGTGAGGTCTGGCGATTCAACGACCGGCCGAAGGCGAGGGTGGATGTCTTCAAAATCGATGTCTCTCAGTATCGCAAGTCCTTTCGATGGCATGTTGGCGCTGGTGTTCGCCGCGGCTTTCCTTGGGGCCCTCGTCGTGGGCGGTCGCGCGGTCGACGGACCGATGGCCGTACACGCTGCCATCTTCGCGCTGGCGTTTCTGACGGCCGCCATCTTTCTCGGCCAACGAGCGGTAATGGCGAACGGGGCTATTGCCACGCCCGAGACTGGCTACAGCGATGAGGTCATTAAGGCAGGTGTGATCAGCTCGGTATTCTGGGGCATTGCCGGATTTCTCGTGGGCTTGATGATTGCCCTGGAAATGTGCTTCCCGGATTTAAGCCATGGCCTGCCATGGATTAATTTTGGCCGACTCCGTCCCGTGCACACCTCGGCGGTTATCTTTGCATTCGGCGGCAATGTTCTTATCTCCACATCCTTTTATGTCGTGCAGCGTACGTGCCGCACGCGCCTTGCTGGACTCATCGCGCCCTGGTTTGTGTTCTGGGGATATCAACTCTTCATCGTGGTCGCGGCGACGGGATATGTCCTTGGCGTCACCGAGGCGCGCGAATACGCGGAACCGGAATGGTATGCCGATATCTGGCTCACCGTGGTGTGGGTGGTATATCTCCTCGTATTCTTGGCAACCCTCGCCAAGCGGAAGGAGCCCCACATCTATGTCGCGAACTGGTTTTACCTTGCCTTCATCGCGACGGTTGCCGTTCTGCACCTGGTCAACAACGCATCGCTTCCGGTTACGATTTTCGGCTCTAAGAGCTACAGTGCTTTCGCCGGTGTCCAGGATGCGTTGACCCAATGGTGGTACGGTCACAACGCCGTCGGATTCTTTCTCACCGCCGGTTTTCTCGGGATCATGTACTACTTCGTGCCTAAGCGCGCGGAACGCCCGGTATATTCCTATCGGCTATCGATCGTACATTTTTGGGCTCTGATCTTCCTGTACATCTGGGCCGGTCCTCATCATCTCCTCTACACCGCTCTACCCGAGTGGGCACAAACCCTGGGCATGACCTTTTCCATCATGCTGTGGATGCCGTCATGGGGCGGCATGATCAACGGCTTGATGACCTTGTCCGGTGCTTGGGACAAGCTGCGGACCGACCCGGTGCTACGCATGATGGTCGTCGCGATCGCGTTCTACGGCATGTCTACCTTCGAAGGTCCACTCATGTCGATCAAGACCGTGAACGCCTTGAGCCACTATACGGAATGGGGCATCGGGCACGTGCACTCGGGTTCGCTCGGCTGGGTCGGCTACATCAGCATGGGGGCGCTGTACTGCATGGTTCCCTGGCTGTGGAAACGCCCGCGCCTCTACTCGCTGCAACTCGTCAACGTGCACTTCTGGATATCTACGATCGGGATCGTACTTTACATCACGTCCATGTGGGTTGGAGGCATTCTCCAGGGCTTGATGTGGCGGGCTTACGATAACCTCGGCTTCCTCCAGTACAGCTTCATCGAAACCGTCGAGGCGATGCATCCTTTCTACCTGATCCGTGCCCTAGGTGGATCGCTGTTCCTGATCGGCGCGTTGATCATGGCCTATAACCTCTGGCGGACGGCAAGGGGCGATGAGCGCGTGGAGACGATCGCCACGGCGCCTCTTAAGCCGGCGATAGCCTGAGGCGGGGAGGGCATCATGTTCAACAACGAATTCTTCGAAAAGAACTCGATCTTTCTCCTGATCGGCACACTGATCGTCATTTCGATCGGCGGTATTGTCGAAATCGCGCCGTTGTTTTTTCTCGAAAGCACAATTGAGAAGGTGGAGGGCATGCGCCCTTACACACCGCTCGAACTCGTCGGTCGGAATATTTACATCCGCGAGGGTTGTTACAACTGCCACAGCCAGATGATCCGGCCGCTTCGCGATGAGGTGGAGCGTTACGGTCACTACAGCCTCGCCGCCGAAAGCATGTATGACCATCCGTTCCAATGGGGGTCCAAGCGCACCGGTCCCGATCTCGCGCGCGTCGGCGGTAAGTATTCGGACGAATGGCATCGCGATCACATGCGCGACCCACGCAGCGTCGTTCCGGGCTCGATCATGCCCGCCTATCCGTTCCTCGCGCAGACCGAGGTTGAACCCACCATGATCGCAGACCACTTGCGCGCCAACCGTGCGGTCGGGGTGCCTTATACCGATGATATGATTCAAAATGCTGTAGCCGATCTGATGGCGCAGTCGAATCCTGATGCCGACACCGCCGGCTTGTTGAAGCGCTATCCCAAAGCCATCGTCCGTGATTTCGACGGTAACCCTAAGCGCATTACCGAATTGGATGCGGTGATCGCATATATGCAGATGCTCGGCACGTTGGTTGATTTCTCCCAATACAATGCCGAAGAGTTTCAGCGGTGAGGATGCGGCAATGACCCACGCCATTGTCGAGCAGTTCGTCCAGGTTTCCGGCCTGATCTATTTTTTCGGTATTTTTATTGGCGTGCTGATCTATGTCTTTTGGCCTTCCAACCGGGAGGCCTTTGAAAAAGCCGCGCACCTGCCGCTGGATGAAAATGGAGATTGAGTGTTATGGCCGGCAAATCTCCCAAGATTGACAGTGTCACCGGCGTTGAGATTCGCGAACACGAGTGGGACGGCATCCAGGAACTGGATACGCCGACGCCGCGATGGTGGCTGTGGGTGTTCCTGGCGTGCTGCATTTGGGCTGTCGGGTATTGGGTCGTGATGCCGGCGTGGCCGCTGCCCTCCGGCTATACCAAGGGCGTGATCGGCTGGTCGCAGCGGGCCAATGTTGTTCGCGATCTCGCCGATCTCGCGGAAACGCGTAAACCGCTTGAATCGCAACTGATGACGGCGGATCTTTCCGACATCGAAAAAAATCCCGCCATTTTCGAATTTGCCGTTGCCAGTGGGCGAGCGGCGTTCAAGGAAAACTGCGCGCCGTGTCATGGCTCCGGCGCTCAGGGGGCGCTTGGCTATCCAAATCTCAATGACGACGATTGGCTGTGGGGCGGATCACTCAGTGCCATTCAACAGACGATCACGCATGGCATCCGCAATCAGGATAAGGAAAGCCGGTTCAGCGAGATGCCTGCGTTCTTGCGCGACGGCATTTTGACCCGGGCCCAGGTGGATGACGTGGTCGAATATGTCACGCAGATTTCCGGCCAGAAGGCTGATGCGGCCGTGGCCAAGCGCGGCGCCGAGGTGTTCGGCCAGAACTGCGTCAGCTGTCACGGCTCGGATGGGAGGGGTGACCGGTCCGTGGGGGCGCCCAATCTTACGGACGCGATCTGGCTTTATGGCGGCGATCGCGCCTCCATACGTCAGACGGTTTCCTATGCCCGTAATTCGTCCATGCCGTCATGGGCCTCACGTCTCTCACCGGCTACGATCCGGGCCTTGGCGGTCTACGTCCACAGTCTCGGCGGCGGCGAGCCTGAGATAGCGGCGGTCCCTGGGCCGAAGGCTCCGTGACGCCATGGCCGAGGTACTCGACACACAGAAACACACCGATGCCTATGCTTCCCATGGCATCGAAGCGATCGCGGTCGACGCGGTCAATTCCGATGCGCACCGCTCACTATTTAAAGCGCGCGAGAAGATTCATCCCAAGCGGGTGAACGGCACCTTCCGGCGCGTGAAGTGGGCCGTCATGGCCCTGACGCTTTCGGTCTACTACATCACACCATGGCTGCGCTGGGACCGGGGATTGAATGCCCCAAATCAGGCCGTTCTGATCGATTTCCCCGCACGGCGTTTCTACTTCTTCTTCATCGAGATTTGGCCGCAGGAAGTCTACTACATTACCGGCCTTCTGATCCTGGCGGCGGTCTCGCTATTTCTGTGGACGGCATTGGCGGGGCGTGTCTGGTGCGGATACATGTGTCCGCAGACGGTTTGGACGGACTTGTTCCTGGTGGTCGAGCGGGCGGTGGAGGGGCAGCGGAACGAGCGGATCAAGCTCGACCGCGCGCCATGGGGTTTCGGTAAGTTGCGCAAACGGGTGCTCAAGCACGCGATCTGGCTGGTCATCGCGCTGGCCACCGGCGGCGCTTGGATATTCTATTTCGCCGATGCGCCGACATTGGCCAAGCAATTGCTGGCGTTCGACGCTCCTGCCGCGGCCTACATCTGCGCCGGAATCCTGGCGTTCATGACATATATGCTGGGCGGGTTCGCTCGCGAGCAGGTTTGCACATACATGTGCCCATGGCCGCGTATTCAGTCGGCCATGATGGATGAACACTCGCTCCTCATCACCTATCGTTTAGATCGCGGCGAACCGCGCGGCGCTCACAAAAAGGGCGAGCCATGGGAGGGGCGCGGCGATTGCATCGATTGCAAGCAATGCGTCGCCGCATGTCCCATGGGCGTGGATATCCGTGAGGGATTGCAACTGCCGTGCATCCAGTGCGGGCTGTGTATTGACGCTTGCGACGACATCATGACCAAGATTGACCGTCCGCGCGGGCTCATCGCCTACGATACCGATTTGAATATTGCGCGCCGTCAGCGCGGCGAGACGCCGCAGTTCCGTCTCGTGCGTGCGCGCACCATTGCCTACGGCGCGGTTCTCGTGCTCGTCGGCGCGGTCATGGCGTTTGCGCTGCTCACGCGCCGCGACTTCGATATGAGCGTCCTGCACGACCGCGATCCTTTGTATGTGAAACTCTCCGACGGCAACATCCGCAACGCTTTCACCGTGAAGGTTGTCAACAAGGCGCGCACCGGTCGCGCGGAGACGGTGCGGCTTGAGGGTCTGTCGGGCGCGACCCTGAGTGGTATCGGGCTGATCGATGCGGGCGACGGAACTGTCCATATTCCGGTTGATGCGGATACGCTTCAAGCCGCGCGGATCCTCGTTACCGTTCCACGCGCATCCCTCGCCGGCGAAAGAACGCCGATTAAATTTGTCGACTCGGTCCCCGACGAGGACAAGTCCGTCACCGTCGACTCCGCGTTTTTTGGTCCTGCGCCATGAGCCAATCGCAAATGCAAACGCAGGACTTCGCGCCTTCTCCGCTGCTGACCGGTCGCAAGTTCTTGCTCTGGCTGCTTGGGTCGTTCTTCGTCGTCGCCGCAGTCAATGGGCTGATGGTCTATTACGCCGTGCATACTTTTAGCGGCGAAATCGAATCCCATTCCTATGCCAATGGGCTTACCTTCAACAGAACTCTTGAAGCGATCGCCGCACAACGGGACATGGGCTGGCAGGTTGATGGGCAGGTGACCGCGGCAGGACGCGGTACAGTCGCGGTGAAGGCGACGTACCGGGATCGGACCAATCATTCGCTGACCGACCTCCGTGTGGTGGCGCATTTCACGCGGCTTACCAATGAGGGCGAGGACTTCGATGCCCCGGTCCCGCACCAGGATAACGGCAGCTATGCGGCCGATATCCCGGTACCCGCCTTGGGGCAGTGGCAGGTGAGGTTGAGCGCGGAACGCGATCGGGAACGCCCCTACCTGCTCGACTACCGCGTGTTCGTCAAATGATGGACGACGAAATCCTGGCAGAGGCACCGAGTACGTCGGCGAAATGCTGTAAATCCAAGCAGGCGGTGTCCCCAAGCGCTGTCTCCGGGCCGCCGGTCGTCCAGTCGCCGCCCGCCCAGACGCCGCACCTAGATCCCGCGACCGATCCGACCGCTTATGTCAAACAGGTGGACGGCGGCTTTGAGCTTCATCTCATCGTCGACAATTTGACCTGCCCTGGCTGTGTGCCGAAAATCGAGGATGCGCTCGCGGTCGTGCCGGGCATCGGAACGGCGCGAGTCAATCTCTCCCTGGGCCGCCTCAAGGTCACGTGGAGCGATCCTGCATTCGATCCGCGCGTCGTCGGCGAGACTCTGACGCGCATCGGCTATCGCACGATTCCCTACAACGCCGCCGTGCTCGATCGCCTGACCGATGATCAGGACCGCCGCCTGCTGCGTGCGCTTGCCGTCGCCGGCTTCGCCGCCGCCAATATCATGCTGTTGTCGGTGTCGGTCTGGTCGGGGAACGTGACCGATATGGGGCCGGCGACCCGCACCCTGTTTCACTGGATCTCGGCGCTGATCGCCCTGCCCACGGTGGTCTATTCCGGTCAGCCGTTCTACCGCTCCGCCTGGAGTGCGCTGCGCGCGGGACGTCTGAACATGGACGTCCCCATTTCGTTGGCTGTGCTGCTTGCGACCTCGGCCAGCGTCATGGAAAGCGTGCTGTCGGGACGTTACGCCTATTTCGATGCGGCGGTGGGCCTGCTGTTTTTTCTGCTCATCGGCCGGTATCTCGATCATCGCATGCGTGCGCGGGCGACGTCGGTGGGAAGCAATCTGCTCGCGCTCAAGGCTGTGGCCGCGACCGTGATCACCCCCGACGGACGGCGGACCGCACTCCCGGCGGATCAACTGCGCCTGGGCATGATCGTCGCTGTCGTGCCCGGTGACCGCATTCCCGCCGACGGTACTGTTGCCCGCGGCCGGTCCGACGTGGACGCCAGCCTGATCACCGGCGAAAGCACACCGGTGGCTGTCGCGCCCGGCGATACGGTCTATGCGGGGACATTGTGTCTGTCCGGTCCGCTCGAAATCACCGTCGATCGCGCCGACCGGAACACGCTGCTCGCGCAGATCGTGGCGCTTATGGAAAACGCCGGCCAGGCGAAGGCGCGTTACACCCGCCTGGCCGACCGCATGGCGCGCATCTATGCGCCCACGGTTCATGTGCTTGCCGCATCGACATTCGTCGGCTGGCTGATCTTCGACAGCGGTGGCTGGCATCCGGCGTTGATGAATGCCATCGCGGTTCTCATCATTACGTGTCCATGCGCATTGGGGCTTGCCGTGCCCATGGTGCAGGCGGTCGCCACCGGGCGTCTGCTCCGGTCCGGCGTGCTGGTCAAATCGGGCGATGCCCTTGAACGCTTGTCGGAGATCGACACGGTTGTGCTGGACAAGACCGGCACGCTGACGCTTGGCCGCCCCGAGCTGGTTAATCGCGACGACCTCGCGGCAGAAGATATGGCTTTGGCGTCATGCATCGCCCAGGGCACCCGCCATCCCCTTGCGCAAGCGCTTGTGCGCGCGGTGCCGCCTGCTGGTCCCGCGCCGGATATGCGCGAGGAACCGGGACTGGGGCTTGCCGCGTCCATAGATGGCGCCGAAGTCCGCCTGGGTAATCGCGCGTGGTGCGGGGTTGCCATCGACCCGGAAAGCGATGCCGTCGACAGCGAGTTATGGCTGAAGCGACCCAATGCCGCGCCCGTGCAATTCCGTTTCCGCGACCGGCTGCGGCCCGACGCGGCCGCGGCGGTGAACGCGTTTCGCGCACGCGGTCTGGCGGTGGAGATGCTGTCCGGTGATCGCATCCCGGTGGTGACGGCCATGGCCAAGGAACTGGGCATCACGGAATTCACCGCGGCGGCACGGCCCCAGCACAAGGTCGCGCGGCTGCAGACCCTGGCCGCGCGCGGTCGCAAAGTGCTCATGATCGGTGACGGGTTGAACGATGCCCCGGCGCTGGCCTCGGCCTACGTGTCCATTTCTCCGGCGCTGGCATCCGACATCAGCCAAATCGCCGCCGATCTCATCTTTCGCGGCGAGCGGCTGGGCAGCGTTGTCGAAGCCATCGACACCGCCCGTCGCGCCCGCGCGCGCATCTTCGAGAATTTCGGCATGTCGCTGGTCTACAACGTGCTCGCGGTTCCCATCGCCGTGGCCGGCTGGGTGACGCCCTTGATCGCGGCGCTGGCCATGTCCGGTTCGTCCATCGCCGTCACGCTCAATGCCCTGCGCCTTGCCCGTCGCGGACCGGAGCGGGCACCGTGAGCATCATTGCCTATCTGCTTCCGGCAGCCTTGGGTTTGGGCTTCATCGGCCTATTGGCTTTCCTCTGGAGCCTGCGCGCGGGCCAGTACGAGGACCTGGATGGCGCCGCCGTCCGCGCGCTTCTCGACCGCGAACCGCTGCCCGACACGGACGGCGACAAAAACTAAAACGGCCGTCCCATTTCTGAGGCGGCCGTTTCGTTCGGAAGCTTGGGCTTCTTTTGATGGTCGGAGTGACAGGAATTAACCTGCGACACCTGTCTCCCGAAAGTGACCGGTCGAATTTCTAAATTCTGAAAGGTAATCCTATCAACCGCACGCGTCCTCGCGTGCTATCTTCTTTGCGATGATATGTGGATGAGTTGGGTCTGGATTGGGCCTCGAAGGGGCAACGGAGGCAGCATGAAGCCTGTTGGCAAACGTCTGCAATTGGCGTGTGTGGCAATTCTATATGCCGCGCTCGCGGTCGGTACGACATCATCAGCTTTCGCCAAACTTGAGGTCCAAATTGAGTCAGGCGTTAAACCAGGTGAAGAGTGGATCACTGCGAAGAATTGGTGCCAATTCGCGGAGGACGCATTCATCGCAAGAGTCACGGATGGTGGCCAAGTACTGGCAAGTATCGAATATTGCGCCACATACGGAAAGAGCGACGCGCAGGCTTTCACAGACAAAAATGGACGTGGTTATGTCTTGATTGAACGCAATACTGAGCGTGGCACGCACGCAATATTTCACGACCTTGAAGTTTACCGGATAGTTCCTGGCTATTATGACGGATATGACAAGATCGTGGTCGTTCCGGTTGAGGAACCCGCTGGGCCTTGCCATGAAGTCAGGTACGCATATGAAGTAGGCGATAGCCCAAGCGGCGGACTTAAGCTCTCGTTCACGCGTCAAGTTCATAGGGATAGCGAAGATTGTCCGGCAATGCCCGATAACCCGCTGCGCCCCGATAAGGCCCGCGTGATTGTGATTGACGCGCCCGAGTAGCACTTGCAATTGACGAGACCCCAAATCGTCGCCTAAACAGGTAATGCAATCGTGACATTGCTATGATTGGAGCGCTGCCGAGCAGCAACGCGGGCAGCTGCTTTCGCATGCCTAAATTGTCTCCAAGGACATCATGATGAAAAAAAGACGTGGCGACCGCGAATTGGCGGGCGACATTGTGACCTTACTGAATTCCGAACCCGACAGGGTTCGTCACCCCGACATGAAAATCAGAAGTTTATTGCAGCAGGCCAAGGATGCCGGTGACGGTCCGCTACGCATGCAATATCTGGGGGAGGCTCAGAAGCATATCGCCAAGCTGGATCGGGCGCGCCACGGCGGACTGGTGAGCCGGCTGCAAGGTCAGGTGCTGGCACTTCAAGGCCGTGGCGGTGATTGCAGGGTGGCGCATGTCACGCCGGGGGAGAGTGTGATTCCGGAAAGTTTGCAGACGCCGGAACTATTGGCGACCCTTCGCGCGGCGGCTCAGGCCCAAGGTATAGATCCCACGCGACTGATTGTCGGTAGCCGCCGAAATTCCATCAACCCAAGTACAGGGCAACCGGAGTTCTACGATTACAACGGAGAGGATATTGAAGAAGTCGATGTGCCCGCTTGGAGTCCGCAGGAGATCGATGACGCGGGCGCAATGGCCTATACGGAAGCTGCTGGCGAGCACAATCCTGAACTTGCTCAGGCTGTCGTATCCGCTGCAAAAAATCGGCTCGGAGTCCCCGGGTTTAGTCCTAACGATAATCTTAGCGGGATTATTCGAGCGCCCGGCCAGTTTCAGGGTATCAACGATCCAACCAGCCAGCCTTGGCGGGTCTCACAATTTCCAACCGCAATGACGCAAGATGAAACAAACACTTACAATCAATATCGGGACATTGCTCGACAAACACTAAGTGGCCAACTTCCCGACAATACTGGCGGCGCGACGTCATTTTATACGGGTACGCCATCACAAAAGACGCTCGCGGGAATGATGGCCCGTAGTACGCCGCCTGTACTGACGACGAATATCGGCGGATTTAATTTTTACAAGCCTAGAGGCAGATAAAACGACAAGTCGTTCATCTGCGGTTAGCAGCCCGTTTCGCCCCCGGCTTCGGCCGGGGGCCCTTTTTTATTGCCCAAAACCAAAACGGCCGTCTCATTTCTGAGGCGGCCGTTTCGTTCGGAAGCTTGGGCTTCTTTTGATGGTCGGAGTGACAGGAATTGAACCTGCGACCCCTGCCTCCCGAAAGCAGTGCTCTACCGGGCTGAGCTACACTCCGGCATGGTCTTTCGCGGGGGCGGCTTGGGAGCTATCCCCGCGAAGGGGTCGCTTATAACGCCTGGGGGTGGGGGCCGCAAGGCGGTGTCCGGGCAGGGGATTTTGCTCCAAGAAATCCGGCCTAGAACTTAATTGCTTGGGGCTGAAGCAGGTCTTTCCCCCTCACCCCAACCCTCTCCCCGCTGGGGAGAGGGTGCCGAGCCCGACCGGGCGACATCGTCGCCCGGATTAAGAATGGGCGAGGCGGTGAGGGGACGATTCATCCCCGTCAAATCTGGCTCTGGCTAATATGCCCGCTCGATACAGAAATCGATGATTTCCAGGAGGGCGGTCTTGACCGCGCTGTCCGGAAAGATGCCCAGGGCGTCGCGGGCCACGGCGCCGTAGTGGCGGGCCCGATTGACCGTGTCGCCCAGGCTGTTGTGGGCCGTCATCAGTTCCATGGCCCGGCCCAGGTCGGTTTCCTGCTGGTCGAGGCTCTCCAGGGTCCGTTTCCAGAAGCCGCGCTCGCCCTCGTCGCCGCGGCGGAAGGCGAGGATGACGGGCAGGGTGATCTTGCCCTCGCGGAAATCGTCGCCCACGGTCTTGCCCAATTCCTGCTGGCGGGCGGAATAGTCGAGCACGTCGTCGATGAGCTGGAACGCGATGCCCAGGTTGAGGCCGTAGACGCGGAGCGCTTCTTCCTCCACGTCGGGACGCCCGGCCACTACCGCGCCGATGCGCGCGGCGGCGGCGAACAGGGCGGCGGTCTTTGACTCGATGACCTCCAGATATTGCGCTTCGCTGGTCTGGGTGTCGTTGGAGGTGATGAGCTGATGGACCTCGCCCTCGGCGATAATCGACGAAGCGCGGGACAGGATCTGCAGCGCTTTCAGCGATCCGTCCTCCACCATCAGTTCGAAGGCGCGGCTGAACAGGAAGTCGCCCACCAGCACGCTCGACTGATTGCCCCAGATGGCGTTGGCGCTGGACTGGCCTCGGCGCAAGGCGCTGTCGTCCACCACATCGTCATGAAGCAGGGTAGCGGTGTGGATGAACTCGACGCAGGTGGCGAGGCGGATGTGGCGCTCGCCGGTGTAGCCGCACAGCTTGGCCGCCGCCAATGTCAGCAGCGGACGCAGGCGCTTGCCGCCGGCGGCGACGATATGGCCGGCGAGCTGCGGGATGAGCGCCACCGGGCTGTGCATGCGCGCGACGATGGTCTGATTGACGGACTTGAGGTCGTCCTCCACCAGGTCCACCAGGGCATCGAGGGCCTTGGCGCGGGAGCGGCGCTGGGCATCTAAACTGACAACAGTGGCCACGGGCGGGCCTTTCGCGGCTGGAACATGATAGTCTTCGGGGGCGAAAATACGGCCCCGAACCGCATCCCGCAAGGCTGAGCCCTATATCAATAGTAGATATTCGTGGGCCACTTCATCTAATGCGTGGAATTCAAGCTTTGGGATCGGACGACGAGGGCAATTTTCCGATGAACGGTCGAAATGGGGGGTGCTCATGGTCGAGTTGATGCGGATCGCCGAGCCCGTCCTGCTTTCCGCCCTGCGGGCGGCATTGGCAGGCGCGCGGATCGACGTCTTCGAATTCGACGGGCCGGTTGCCGATCTCTACGCGGGCGACATATTTCCCCGGCGGCTCATGGTCCACGAGGATGATCTCGATGCCGCGCGGGAGGTGGTCGCGTCCATCTGCCCGGAGCATTTGCCGCCCCGCCATGCCTATGACCGCGGCTGAAGGTTTTATGACGGAAGGTTTCACCGACGATCGGCTGCTGGGCGGTCGGGTTGTCCTGCGCCAGCCCGTGACCGGCTACCGAGCGGCCATCGACCCGGTGCTTCTCGCCGCTGCCGTGCGCGCCGCCCCTGGGGCACGGGTGCTGGATGCGGGCTGTGGCACCGGCGCCACCATGTTCTGCCTGGCTGCCCGCTGCCCGGATGTGACTGTGACCGGCTTGGAACGCAGCACCGCCAGTGCCGCCCTGGGCAGGGCCGGGATCGATCTCAATAGCCTTGTCGGGCGGGCGGTGATTGTCGAAGGCGATCTGGCCAAGCCGCCGGACATGGGCGCGGCATTCGACATTGTGATGACCAACCCGCCTTTTGGTGCCGACGGCACCCCGCCGCCGGACCCTGGCCGCGCGGTTGCCCATCAGGAAGGCGATCTGGATCTGGCCGCATGGGTGCGCGCCTGCCTCAACCGTCTAAAGCCCAAGGGCCGGCTGGTGATGATCCATCGCGCGGATCGACTGTCCGAAGTGTTGAGTGCCCTGCGCGGCCGTGGCGCGGGCGACATCAGGATACTGCCCATTTACCCCAAAGCCGGCGAAGCGGCGCGGCGGGTGATTGTCGATGCCGGCAAGGGTCGGCGCTCGCCGGATACCTTGCTGCCGGGGCTGGTGCTCCACGAACCCAGTGGCGGATTCACTCCGGCGGCGGAGGCGGTGCTGCGGGATGGCGCGGCATTGATGGGGTGAGGTACGGCGATTACCCAATCTCTTCCATCGTCCTCGGGCTTGACCCCAGGACCCGGGGCAACGGCAGCCTACGTTCCATTTGCCCTGGACCCTCGCGTCAAGCGCGAGGGTGACAATTGAGTTATTGGCCGCAGCGGATTTGCACCCTACCGGCCGCCCCTCTATTGTTAGGTCCATGTCTTTCGCCGATACCATCAGCGACCTCTGGAACCGGTTCGATCTGCCGGGCGCATCCAATCCGCCGCCGTCCGTGGCGGTGCTGCGTTTGCGCGGCGCCATCGGCACGGGCGGGATCGGACGCTTCAGCCTGTCCTTCGCGGCCCTGGAACCTGTCATCAAGCGCGCGTTCGCGCGGCGGGTGCGTGCCGTTTGCCTGGTGATCAATTCGCCGGGCGGCTCACCCGTGCAGTCGGCGCAGATCGCCGGTCTCATTCGCCAGCTGTCCCAGGAAAAGAAAATTCCGGTGTTCGCGTTCACCGAGGACATCGCCGCCTCGGGCGGTTACTGGCTGGCCCTGGCCGCCGACGAGATCTATGCCGATCCCATGTCGGTGGTCGGTTCCATCGGCGTCATCACGGCATCCTTCGGCTTTCAGGACCTCATGGCTAAGCTTGGGGTCGAACGCCGTGTCTACACCCAGGGCACCCGCAAGGGCATGCTCGACCCGTTCAAGCCGGAAGACCCGGACGAAGTTGAACGCCTGTCGGCGATCCAGGCCGATATCCACCGGCAGTTTGTGAACTTCGTCAAACTGCGGCGCGGTGACCGTCTGTCCAAGAATGAAGCCACGCTGTTCAACGGCGATATCTGGACCGGCGAGCGGTCGTTGGAACTGGGATTGGTGGACGGGTTGGGCGATCTGCGCACTGTCGTGCGCCGCAAGTACGGTCCGGACGTGCGTTTCCATACCATCGAGCGCCCCGCCGGCTGGCTGCGGCGGCGGTTCGGCCGCTTCATGCCGCCGGACGTGAGCGGCGGCGAGGGCGTCGGCGTATGGGCGGGCGATCTCCTGGCGGCGGTGGAAGAACGCGCGCTGTGGGCCCGCTTCGGGCTGTGATGGGAGGAGTGGGGGAACGGCATGTTCCGCGCCCCTGACGATCAAAGTGCTCAAGCTTCTGTTCACCGTGGCGGTGGTCGCCGGGGTCTGGTTCCTGTTCAAGGACCGCCGTGGCGACACACCCAACACTTTCGGCCGGACTCTCGGTCGGTTTGGGCGGGCCCTCGATGCCGCGCGCCAGGCTATGGCCGCCAGCGCCCAAGACAGACAAACCCCCAGCGAGAAACCGGCTTCCAGGGCTGAAACCCCTGTTCCTCGGGGCCAGGCGGTGGAACTGCGTCCGTGTCCCCGGTGCGGGACCTATGTGGCCGTGGGTACGGCCTGCGTCTGTACGCGCAAGTGATCGCGCGGCGGGTTGATCTTTCGGACACCCACCGGTAGCTTCCGCCCCCTTATGTCGTCCAAAAAACCGCCCAGCTTCCAGTCGCTTATTCTCACCCTGCAGACGTTCTGGGCGGAGCAGGGCTGCGTCATTTTGCAGCCCTACGACATGGAGGTCGGTGCCGGGACGTTTCACCCCGCCACCACCTTGCGCGCGCTCGGACCTGAGTCCTGGAACGCGGCCTATGTGCAGCCGTCGCGGCGGCCCACCGACGGCCGTTATGGCGAAAACCCGAACCGGCTCCAGCACTACTACCAATTCCAGGTGATCATGAAGCCGTCGCCGGCCGATCCCCAGGGGCTGTATCTCGACAGCTTGCGGGCCTTGGGCATCGATCCCATGGCCCATGACATCCGCTTTGTGGAAGACGACTGGGAAAGCCCGACCTTGGGCGCGTGGGGTCTTGGCTGGGAAGTGTGGTGCGACGGCATGGAAGTGACCCAGTTCACTTACTTCCAGCAAGTGGGTGGACTTGAGTGCGATCCTGTTGCCGTGGAACTCACCTATGGTCTCGAACGCCTGGCTATGTATGTCCAGGGCGTCGAGAATGTCTACGATCTGGATTTCAACGGCCGTGGCGTCACCTACGGCGACGTGTTCCATCGCGCCGAGGTCGAATACTCCGCGCATAACTTTCAGTACGCCGATACGGAAATTCTTTTTCGCCGCTTCGCCGATTGCGAAAAGGAATGCGGCGCGCTGTTGGAACATAAGCTTGCGTTACCCGCCTATGACCAGTGCATCAAGGCCTCGCACACGTTCAATCTGCTCGATGCCCGCGGCGTGATCAGTGTCACCGAGCGTGCGGCCTATATTGGCCGCGTCCGCGCCCTTGCAAAAGCCTGCTGCGAATGCTGGCTGGCCGAGACCAAGCCGAGGCGGGGCTAGGACAATGGCTGAACTTCTGCTCGAACTTCTATCCGAGGAAATTCCCGCGCGCATGCAGGCGAAAGCGGGCGAGGACATTGTGCGTCTCGTCGGCGATGCCCTCAAGGCGCAGGGTCTTCCCGCCGCGTCCATCGCCGCTTTTGTGGGTCCGCGTCGTGTTGCACTTGTCGCCGACGGTATCCCCGCCGCGCAACCCGACGTGAACGAGGAACGCAAAGGTCCGGCTGTGGGCGCGCCCGAAGCCGCCATCAGCGGGTTTCTCCGCGCCAGTGGCTTGAGCAGCCTCGATCAGGCGGAGGTGCGCGAACTGCCCAAGGGCAAGTTTTATTTCGCGGTCATCAAGAAAGCAGGGCGCCCGACTGCGGTGGTGCTGAAGGAAATCATCGAAGCGGCGCTCGCGCAGTTGCCGTGGCCCAAGTCCATGCGCTGGGCGAGCAATCCCGCGCGCTGGGTGCGGCCGTTGCATCGCATGGTGTGTGTGTTCGACGGCGCCGTGGTCAAGGTCGCCTTCGCTGGAGTCACGGCGGGCGATATCACCGTTGGTCATCGCTTTCTGGCGCCGGCTGAGATCAAGGTGACGTGTTTCGCCGACTATACCGCCAAGTTGAAGCAAGCCTTCGTGATGATCGATCCGGCCGAGCGCAGCAAAACCATTAGCGAAAATCTTGCCAGGCTCGCCGCCGCGGAAAATCTCAAGGTCACGGATGATCCAGGGCTTCTCGCCGAGGTCACGGGGCTGGTGGAATGGCCGGTGCCGCTCATGGGCACCATCGACGCCAGGTTCATGGACGTGCCGGCGGAAGTGCTCACTTCGGCAATGCGCAAGCATCAGAAGTACTTCGCCCTTGCCGACGCGTCCGGAAAGTTCTCGCCGCGCTTCGGCGTCATCGCCAACATGGTGAACGCTGACGGCGGCAAGGTCGTCGTTGCTGGTAACGAACGCGTGCTGCGTGCCCGCCTGTCCGATGCGAAATTCTTCTGGGACAAGGATCGCCAGGAGAAATTGGAATCGCGACTGCCAAAACTGGACGAGCGCGTGTTCCAGGCCAAACTTGGCACCGTCCACGCCAAGGTGGAACGCATCGCCCGGCTGGCGGCGGCCCTGGCGAAGCACGTGCCTGGAGCCGATAATAAATCAGTGACGCGCGCGGCCTATCTCTGCAAATGCGATCTCTCCACCGACATGGTCGGCGAGTTTCCCGATCTTCAAGGGCTCATGGGACGCTACTACGCGCTCCACGATCATGAGGAACCGACCGTGGCGAACGCCATCGCCGATCACTATTCGCCGCTTGGGCCGAACGATGCCTGCCCGACCGCGCCGGTCAGCATCGCCGTCGCCCTGGCCGACAAGATCGATACGCTAGCCGGCTTCTTCGGCATCGATGAGAAGCCCACGGGCTCCAAGGACCCCTACGCGCTCCGCCGCGCGGCGTTGGGCGTCATTCGTCTTATCCTGGAGAACAAGCTGCGGCTGCCGCTGCGTCAGGTGTTTGCCGAAGCCGTTCGCGGCTACGGCGCTGTCCTGGCCGCCGATCCGGAAAAGATGGCGGGTGATCTGTTGGACTTCTTCGCCGACCGTCTCAAGGTTCACCTCCGCGACAAGGGAATTCGCCACGATCTGATCGCCGCTGTGTTCGCCCTTGGCGACGAGGACGACTTGGTGCGGTTGATCGCACGCGTCGAAGCGCTCGCGGCATTCTTGTCCTCGGACGACGGCGCCAATCTGTTGATAGCCTATCGCCGTGCCGTGAACATCGTCCGTATCGAAGAGAAGAAGGACGCGACCACCTATAGCGGCGCTCCGGCGTCCGCGGACCTGGGTGCGTCTGAAGCAACCGCTCTTCTGACGCAGCTTGAGGAGATCGAATCCGCCGTTACCCAGAGACTGTCAAAAGATGATTTTGGCGGGGCTATGGGAATGCTGGCAAAGCTGCGCCGGCCCGTGGATACCTTATTCGATAAAGTGACCATTAACGCCGAAGTGGCGGCTCATCGGGTGGCACGCCTCAAGCTGCTGGCCCGCATTGGCTTTGCCATGGGACAAGTAGCCGACTTTTCCCTGATCGAGGGCTAAGCGGTTTATCCACCTCAATGTCACCCCGGCGAAAGCCGGGGACCATTTCGCAACAACCACGACCCGTGCGGATGATAAGTGGGGCCCGCATCCCCACCTTCGCTAAAGCTTCGGCGGGTCCTGAACGAGGTCCGCCGAAGCTGCTTAGCAGCGTGGGCGGAAAGTGCGGGACGACGGCTGTGAATGGGGCGGCCAGCCATAAAACTTATCCACAGGCCCAGATTCCCCCTTTCGCAGCGCACCATAGGTAAGTATTAATTACCCTTACATGGGATTTTAGCTTACTTACCTCCGCGACGCTTACGAAAGGTGACTCCATGCGCGATGAAGCTTTGGACCGGGCGATCAGCGAGGCTGGCGGCGTGGCCGCCCTGGCGCGCGCCATCAACGTGACCTCCCAGGCCATCAGCCAGTGGGAGCGAGTGCCGGCGGAGCGGGCCCTGGCCGTGGAAGCGGCCACCAGCGGCAAGGTCACCCGGCAGCAGCTTCGTCCCGATCTCTACCCTAAGGACGGAACGGGTAACGGCCAGACCAAGGCCCCGGCCGCTAAATGGGTTTACACTTTTGGTGCGGGTCAGGCTGAGGGCAACGCGGGGATGAAGAATCTGCTGGGCGGCAAGGGCGCCAACCTGGCGGAGATGAGCGCCATCGGGGTTCCGGTTCCCCCCGGCTTCACTGTCACCACCGACGTCTGCACTTATTACTACACTCACGAAAAAAGTTATCCGGCAGAGCTGAAGGAACAGGTCACGCGCGCTCTGGCGCAAGTGGAAGCCGACGTGGACGCACGCTTCGGCGACGTCGCTAACCCACTACTCGTGTCCGTGCGGTCGGGCGCGCGGGCGTCCATGCCGGGCATGATGGACACCATCCTCAATCTCGGTCTGACCGACGCGACCGTCGAGGGGCTCGCCCGTCAGTCAAAGGACGCGCGCTTCGCCTACGACAGCTATCGCCGTTTCATCCAGATGTATTCGGATGTCGTGCTCGGTGTCGATCACTACAATTTTGAGCACATACTTGAGATGGCGAAGGAAGATCGCGGCGTCAGCCTCGACACCCAACTCACTGCCGACGATCTCAAGGCGCTGGTGGAGTCCTACAAAGCCAAGGTCGAGGAGGAACTGGGCCGGCCGTTTCCCCAGGACGTTCACGAACAGTTGTGGGGCGCCGTCGGTGCTGTGTTCGGAAGCTGGATGAACCAGCGCGCCATCACCTATCGCAAACTGCATGACATTCCCGATGCCTGGGGCACGGCGGTAAATATCCAGTCCATGGTGTTCGGTAACATGGGTGAGGATTGCGCCACAGGCGTCTGTTTCAGTCGCGATCCGGCCACGGGCGCCAATGTGTTCTACGGCGAGTATCTTGTGAACGCCCAAGGCGAGGATGTGGTCGCCGGCATCCGTACGCCGCAGCAGATCACCATCGCCGGGAAGAACGCGCAGAAGTCAGACCTGCCGGCCATGGAAGAGGTGATGCCCAAGCTTTATCACGAGCTGGTCGAGGTGCGCGACAAGCTCGAGCGTCACTATACCGACATGCAGGACATGGAATTCACCATCCAGAAAAGCAAACTCTGGATGCTGCAAACACGCAGCGGCAAGCGCACCACCGCCGCCAGCCTGAAGATCGCCGTCGACATGGCGCGTGAAGGCCTTATCACGGAAGATGAAGCCGTCGCCCGCATCAATCCGGCGCAGTTGGATCAGCTTCTGCATCCCATGCTCGATCCCAAGGCGCCGCGCCAGTTGCTGGCGCGCGGGTTGCCGGCGTCGCCGGGCGCCGCTTCGGGTAAGTTGGTCTTCACCGCCGAGGAAGCGGAGGATTGGGTCAAGCGCGGCGAGAAAGTCATTCTCGTGCGCCGCGAGACCAGTCCGGAAGACATCGGCGGCATGC
>SCTM01000162.1 GCA_004297485.1 Rhodospirillaceae bacterium | reverse complement strand
TGAGTTAAGGGCGCCCGATAGGATCGCACATTGGCTCGTCCGAATAGCAGCAGCACCAAACCGACTTCGCGTTCGCTGCTGCTACGTCCGTGAAAATAGACGACGTCGCGAGCAATGTGCGTGTCCCGCTCGTCATAACGCATAACGATGCTATTTTCGTTTGTCATAAGATGTCCGTTGCTTGAACCGATCATTGCGCCAAACATTCCGAAAAAGCGCCGTATATTTTAGGTTGGTTGGCGGGGTCTCGCATAATGGCCCACCCATCCGAAATGAACCAAATCCACATAGTGAATATTGATTATTCGTTTTTGGAGATTTTCACCCATCCCGAAAGCTGCAATCCCATTATTGCGGCAAACGGAGCCGACAGCACGACATCGCGCCTCGACAAGAGAGCGAAAGGGGGGGGGACTAGAATGTCTTTTATAACTGAATATGTGGCCAAACCGTCATTCAAACTTCTGCTGTTGAGTACGGCGTTCCTAGGCGCGCTCGTTGCGGCATCGTCCGCGCGGTCCCAGGATGTGAAAGCGTCGGACGCCGCTGAAGTTGCCGGGTCGGATGGTCTGATCGGGGAAATCGTGGTAACCGCACGGCGACGCGCTGAATCGCTTCAAAACACGCCGGTAGCGGTCTCGGCGATCACCGGAGAAATGCTCAATCAGCGCGGCGCTATCGACATCTCGGCCATCGCGCAATCGGTGCCAAGTGTCACATTCAACACCACCACCGGCAATTCGGGCGCAAGCAACGCGGCGGTTGTGTTTATCAGAGGCGTTGGCCAAGACGATTTCTTCCCCACGATCGATCCGGGCGTGGGCATCTATCTGGACGGCATCTACGTATCGCGCACACTGGGATCAGTGCTTGACACGGTCGACCTTGAGCAGGTCGAGGTTCTGCGTGGTCCGCAGGGAACGCTATTCGGCAAGAACACGATCGGCGGCGCGGTCCAGATTACGACGAAAAAGCCATCCGACGTCACAGAAGGCTATCTAGAGACAACCACCGGTCGCTTCAGTCGCATTGACGTCAAGGGTGGCATCAATCTGCCATTCACGAACAATCTCTCTGGCCGCTTCTCGGTCGCGACCCTTAACCGCGACGGCTATGTGACGATCCTACAGAAGGATCAGACCACCGGGGTGGTGAGCAATGCGAATGCGCCCAAGCTGGGCGACATTTCCTCCATCGCGGGCAGAGGGGCGCTGCGCTGGAAGGCGACGGATGACCTGACCGACGACCTCAGCTTTGACTATACCCGCAAACGCGAACAGTCATCTGGGTCCACACTCCTGGCCACGCAGCCGCTCGTGCCTGGTATTCCCGCAAGCGCCCCCAATTTCTTCCCGGCAAATGCGGCGACGATAGGTGGCTTCTACAATCTGATCGTCGCTGGTGCGCTCGGATGCAACCCACTCGCGGGGGGCAACGCGTTCAACCAGTCCAATCCTCATTGCTTCAACAATCAATACGTAACGGGGAATCCATACACCACTTTCTACGACCCGAAGCATTCGCGTTCGGATTTCGATCTTTGGGGCCTAACGAATGTTATTGACTGGGACGCATCGCCCGCGTTTGGTGTCAAATCCATTACGGGTTATCGCCGCACTATCTCGCACTTCATGCGTGACGATGGTACGCCGTTCCAGTTACTCGAACTGCAAACAGATCAGGCCGCGCGGCAGTTCAGCCAGGAGATACAGTTCTCGGGCAAAGCGCTTAATCACAGACTCAACTGGATCGTCGGACTCTATTATTTCAATGAGAAGGTCAATTTCGACAATCCGGCTTGCTTCTCGTTCGTCTGCACCGCAGTGAAGACGAAGCTCAATACAGACAGCTATGCTGCATTCACGCAATGGACGTTCGCGATAGATCCCAGCACCAATATTACTGCCGGCGTGCGCTATACCGATGAAACCAAACGCAACGATCCGGACAATTTCTACATCGACGGCGGCTTCGGCCTGCCGCCTTTCGCAGCGAACAATCCGAATCCCAATCCAGCAACGATCATCGACAATCCGGCTAAGATCAATTTGCACAACGTCTCGCCGATGGTGTCGCTTGATCATCGCTGGTCGCCCGAGATCATGACTTATGCGTCCATCTCGCAGGGAGTAAAAGGTGGCGGCTTTCAACAGCGCGTGATCTTGCCGCGCCTACAACAGCCGACCTTCGGCCCGGAGAAGCTCACGTCCTATGAGGTGGGAGCTAAGACCGATGTATTCGATCACCATCTGCGGCTGAACGTCGCTGCCTTCTGGGCGGATTATAAGCAGCTCCAGATCACCGTGTTCGATCCCAATTTCAGCATTGAACCGCTTCAAGTAAATGGTGGTACGGCGCGCATCCGGGGCATTGAGGCGGAATCCACGATCAAGCCATTCGAGAAATTGACTCTAACTTTCGGCGGCAGCTATCTGGATACAGAATATACGAGGATTGCATCCAACGCAGCCATTCCGGCGAACGCTGTCTTGCCTTTCACACCCAAATGGTCGATCAGCAGTGGCTTCAACTACGTCTTCGAAGTCGGTAATGCCGGCTCTGTGACGCTACGCGGCGATTGGAACTATCGCAGTCGCGTCTACTATAGTGCGGCGAATGATCCGATTATCTCGCAGTCCGGATATCATGTTGTAAACGCCTCGGTGGCCTTCCTCACAATGAGCGAGGATTGGCGCCTGACGGTGGGTGTCACTAACCTTACCAACAAGGCTTATCTCGTCTCTGGTTTTGCCGATCTGCGAAACTCGTCTTTCGCGGACGGCGTCTATGCTCGACCCCGCGAATGGTACGCGACGCTGCGCTACTCGTTCTGAGCAAGAGGCTAGGACGATGACTTGTCTGTTGAATGCTTGGTATGCCGCGGCGCTGTCCTCAGCAATCGAGGCCGGCAAGCTGCCGGTCTGCCGGCTTCTCAATCAGCCAATGGTCATCGTCCGAGACGAGTGGGGTGAGTTCGGCAAGCTACAGACATCATAGGACTTCGTCTGCGTGCCAATAAGGGCCTACCGGCCATTATTGGCACGTCGGCTTTTCACAAAGACTTGTGGAAAATATTGGCAGATTCCGCATTAGGGCTTGGCCGTAGCAGCGTGTCGATCAAGTCAATTGTCGCATCGGCGGCTCTCAGTGACCACTCTCGTTGCCCGCTGGCGCGCATAGTAGCGAACTGACGCCATGGCTGGCGGGATCGCAGCCGGTTTGTATAGTTCCAGCTCCACCGCGTTAACACGCTCGATACCTAAAAGCCGCTGCCCGAGGTTGCATATGAAGGTCTCGATTAGTTCGAAATGACCTTCGGTCGCCAGCCTGCGGGCTTCGCCGACCAGGGTGCGATAATCCACAGCTTCATTTATTCTGTCTTTTTCGGGATTGCGCACCTCGGCGGAGATGTTGAGCAAAATCTCCTGGCGGTTCTCCTTCTCGGCGGCGTATATGCCGACGCTTGCCGTGATCGAGACATTCTCGACCCGTACCCATAACTGTTGTTCGAGGCCGGGTGGCGTCTGACGAAGCTCTAGGCTTCTGATCTTGATATGTTTATTCATTGGTGCCCAGCCCATCTGCACATGGACCTCACCGTAAGGGATAATGGCTCACTCGACCTAATTGCTATCCGGATAGGCTGTTTCCAGCTTCGGGATTCCAATACTTCTGATGATTTTTTGCGCCCTCAGCTGCGCTCCATCAGGCGGCTAGCGAGACGCGGTGGCAATTTCCGCCACCGGCATTACGTTCACTTGCTGGGCTTCCAGCTGATGATCCGCGCGGCACTCAGAGATAACCGAGCGAAGCCACATATTGCCGGAATCGTGATCGAAGCGCTCGTGCCAGTATTGTTTCACGTCTATCACTGGCAACTCCAGAGGTGGCGTGACAATTGTCATATGCGGCGATCGTACGACGCGAGCGACGGACCGCGGAACGGTTAGGACAAGGTCGCTCATCTCCGCGATCAATGCTGTCACCATGAATGTCTCGGAAACCATGCGTATTCGGCGAGGATCGACCGTCTCGAGGATGCGTCGCTCCGCTTCCTGATGGCCATGACTGTAATGACGGCCGTCGACGACGATATGGTCCAGGTTCTTGTAATCGCTGATACTCAATATCCCCTTTGGTGCGAGATTCTTCGGCAGGATGCAGACATAATCCTCCCGGAAGAGCGTCTGCTCTTTTACATTGGCATAGAGAGTCGGGTAGCTGCCGACAACCACATCTGCGGCACCCGCCTCTAGTTCTGAAATCAATTTGCTCCGTCCAATCGAAACTGCTGTGAAGCTTACATTGGGCGCGGTATCGGCTGAATGGCGCTGAACTAAAGGCATGATGCAGTAATGGCCGAGATCTGACGCTGCGATCCTGAAGTTTCGTTCCGATGTTTCCGGATCAAATCTGCGGC
>SCTM01000161.1 GCA_004297485.1 Rhodospirillaceae bacterium | reverse complement strand
TGGCCGCCATGTGATCATGAAGACGCCCCTGAACAGGTGGTTCGGCGTAGACCGTCGATACGGGATACGGACGGTGGGCCGATGCCAGGATAGCTGCCGGCGCACCACTCCCTCCCAGCAAAGCAGCGACCGACTTGTCGTCCAAGGTGGCCGACATCACCAGCAGCTTGAGATCGGGACGCAAGGCCCTCTGGACATCGAGGGTCAGAGCCAGCCCCAGATCTGTATCAAGGCTGCGCTCGTGGAACTCGTCGAATATGACCAGGCCAATTCCGCTCAGGGTTGGATCGGACTGGATACGGCGGGTGAATATGCCTTCGGTCACAACTTCAATCCGTGTCCGCGCCGAGACCTTGCTCTCGAGGCGCACGCGGTAGCCAACCGTGTCACCGAGGCTCTCGCCCAAGGCCGAGGCCATACGGGCGGCAACGGCGCGCGCCGCCAGACGCCGGGGCTCAAGCATGACAATCCGATTGCCCCCGAGCCACGCGGCATCATGGAGTGCCAATGGCACGCGTGTGCTCTTGCCGGCCCCCGGGGCGGCGACGAGAACAGCGTTCGCATGGCTTGCGAGCACCGCCGTCAGCTGCGGCAGGAGGTCGTCGATGGGAAGACTCGAAGGCGCCATAACGGTTCTGAACCCGGTGCGATATCCCCGTAGATGCGAGTTTCCGGGCCGCCCTGCAAGCTTTTCACGCACCTGCAGCAAGAAACCACGTCATTGCTTGCATGACTGGTCGGCTACCCGATAAGTTAACAGCAACGGCGGCCAGTTCCCGGACCAGCCGGACAGGTCGACGGTCTCAAAGCGTTCAATGGTAACCGGATCACCCTTCATGGGGCGCACCTCGGTCCTCGTCGTCGAGGACGACAGTACGATTCAGGCGCTTATTACGGCTGTCCTCGCCCTCAATTTCGACGTCACGGCCGTCAGCACCGGTAAGGCGGCCTTGGAGCATGCCCTGACAGGCAATTTCGATCTCATTCTCCTCGACGTAGGACTTCCGGATATCGACGGTTTTTCCGTGTGCCGACAGATCAAGAGCGATCCACGCGGCCGGGAAACACCGGTGATTTTCCTCACCTCGCGCAACTCGGCCCAGGATGAGGTCAACGGCCTTGAGGCCGGAGGTATCGATTATATCGCCAAGCCCATCAACCCGGCGATTCTGCGCGCGCGCGTCAATAATCACGCTGAACTGAAGCACAGCCGCGACACCCTTACCCGATTGGCGCGGATCGACAGCCTCACGGGTCTTCCCAATCGCCGGACCTTTGACGACGTGCTGGAGCGTGAATGGCGCCGTCTCGCCCGGACCAATTCCCCGTTGTCGTTGATCATGTTCGACGTCGATCATTTCAAACTTTACAACGACACATACGGCCATGGCGGGGGCGACCTGTGCCTCAGGCATATTGCCGAATCCGCGGTGAGTGCTCTGCAGCGTCCCGCCGACATGATCGCCCGCTACGGCGGAGAGGAATTCGCGGCGATTCTGCCCGACACGGAGGTCGCTGGCGCCGCGGCGGTCGCCGAGGCAATCCGCGAGGGGATTGCCGTCCTTAAGATTGAGCACGAAACCTCGCAGACCGCGCCTTGTGTGACGGTGAGCCTCGGCTTGGTTACGAGCGTGCCGAATCTCGACCGTGTACCGGAAACCCTGGTATCGATGGCCGATCGCGCTCTTTATGCCGCCAAGGCCAGCGGACGTAACCGCGTCGTTATCTCGTCGGAGTCCTGACGCGCATCGCACGCCGGGTTTGAGAGAGCGCACAGGAATCATGTCCCCATGACCACAACGGCAGCGCCCTCCGCTCCGGTCTGCCCGCGGTGCCATAAGGTGCCGCCTTTGTGCGTTTGCACGGGCATCGTTCCCTTGGACAATCGGATCGGCGTTCTCATCATCCAGCACCCCCAGGAGCAAGATGTGGACCTCGGCACCGCGCACCTGACGGCATTGCATTTCAGGAACGCCGCCGTAAGAGTCGGCCTCTCCTGGCCGAGCCTCGCCAAGGCGCTCGGCCGGCCAGCGGACCCAAAACACTGGGGCACTTTGTATCTCGGCTCGGTGAAGCCCGCCTCACTTCTGCCTGGGCAAGACGTGATCGCCCTCACGCGCAAGGGAGCCGCTCATCCCGATCAACGCGGTCAACTCGCGGGCCTGGAAGGTGTCATCCTGCTGGACGGAACCTGGAGCCAAGCCAAGGCCCTTTGGTGGCGAAACCCATGGCTCATCAAGACAACGCGCATCGTACTGGGACCGCACCGGCCGTCCCGTTACGGCAAACTGCGGCGTGAAGCGCGGCGCGAAGCCATTTCAACGCTGGAGGCGACAGCCCTGCTTCTCAGCAAGCTGGAAAACCGTCCGGAGATCGCTGATGCCCTCCATGCCGGTTTTGATAAATTGCTTGATCGTTATCGTGAGCGCGAGAAGGCAACCCGCACGAGCGTCGGATAAGCCTGTACGAGGAGACATCCCATGGAATTCATGACGGCCGATTTGGTGGACGCACACGGCGCGAGCCTTCGGAGTTGCAATGTTCAGTTTCACCAATACGGCGGACGTCGTCGCTTTTATGGCCCCGTCCATACGATCAAGACGTTCGAAGACAACGCGCTGATCAAACAAACTCTTTCTGAAGCCGGTGGTGGCGCTGTGCTGGTCATTGACGGCAGCGCTTCGCTGCGGTGTGCGCTGGTTGGCGATGTCATCGCCGGGCTGGGACAAAAGAACGGCTGGGCTGGTCTCGTCGTCTGGGGCGCGATACGTGATGCGACGGCGATCGGTGCGCTTGACATCGGCCTCAAGGCACTCGGCACGAATCCTTGGAAAGCCTCCAAGACCGGCGCCGGACAGCACGACGTACCGGTCACATTCGGTGACGTGACGTTCGAACCCGGCAACTGGCTCTACAGCGACGAGGACGGAATCGTGGTGAGTACGAGCCGGCTTTAAGCAGGCGCGGCCCACTCTGGGCCAGATGAGCGGATTGCCTGCCGAACCGGGATGCGAATGTTAGAATCTGACCACTAGCGCGAACCGCCACTTTCCTTCCACGCACCGTCGGCGAGCACGGAGAGCCACATGGCGCATAACGACCCCTCATCGATGTTGGCCGTACCCGCACGCAACATTCCAGTTCCAACCTCCATCAGTCCTACGGCTCAGGCGATGTTGGCGGCAAGCAGGATGCACCTTGCCGAATATCCGCCCCCTGGCGCCACGGCTGCCTGGCGCGAACACGTCGCCGCCATGGATCAGGCCATACTACCGATACTCCGTGAACGGGCAGCGCGAGTTGCCGCCGACGTTGAAGAGATCGAGGTAGATGGCATCCGCGTTTTCGTCGCAACTCCACGTGAAGTTGCCGCCGACGACCGCGCCGTCTATCTCGACATACATGGTGGCGCCCTCGTCATGGGCGGCGACGCGTGCTGCCGCGCGTTCGCCATCATCATGGCCGGACAAGTCAAGTCGCGCATCTGGTCTGTAGACTATCGAATGCCGCCGGATCATCCCTATCCGGCGGCGCTGGACGATTGCCTTACCGTCTACCGCGCGCTCCTGCGCGAGCGGCGACCGCGAGAGATCATCGTAAGTGGTGGCTCAGCCGGGGGTAACCTCGCCGCC
>SCTM01000160.1 GCA_004297485.1 Rhodospirillaceae bacterium | reverse complement strand
TGTCGGCGGTCGATTGAATGTGATTGCGCAACAGAGTCACCGCTAGACCAGAATCACGATCAAGCGCGGCAGCCATGATCGCCGCATGCTCGGCTCCCTTGTCGCGCGGACGTTGCCGTAGCCGCGCCGTAACACGCCGATACCGCTCAGCTTCCGTGAAAAGTGAAGCGCATTGCTTCTGAAGGCGAAGCGACGGGCCGCCACTGAACAGTTCAAGATGAAATGCTCTATGCACCGTCGACCAGTCTTCGTCGAGTGTCGGGCTTATCGAGGTTTTTCCCTCTTCCGCTCTGCGAAGTCGGTGATGGGCGGCGATCACACGGCCTTCCCATTCATCGTCGCCGTATTCGATGCTTCTCCGCAACGCCTCCGGTTCGAGCAATAGCCGCATCTCTGTCATATCTCTGAACTCATCCAAGGATATTGTAGCGACGCGGAATCCGCGATTGCTATCCTGCGTCACTAGCCCTTCGGAAACGAGGCGGTTAAGCGCCTCGCGCAGCGGGCTGCTGGAAGTTCCGTATTGTTTTTGGAGGGCGTCAAGCCGAAGCGCCGATCCAGGCTCGTGATCAATGCGCAAGATCGCCTCGCGCAGTTCGTTTAACGTGTGCTCGGTAAGCGACAACTGCTTCAATCCGGTCCCCAAGCCCAAAACATTCGGCAAATCATTTCCCCATCAAGTCATGTTCTATAAGACAGAACGCGTATCATACACGCAATTCCGCAAATTTTCCACCCTCGCATCAGGGTCGCGAGGGTGGATAGCCTTCACGCTCGGATATGGTGTTCAATCAGATCCTGAGCATGGGGATGGCCTGTGTCAGGACTGCTTCCATAAGTGTGCGACTTTCGTCGCGCTTGGCGCGCGTTTCCGCCGCACCTCTAGGCGATCGAGGCGATGGTAAGCGGAAAGAATCCGCGCCTCCCCGTTTGTTATGGCGCGACGGAAGCACTCTGTTTCGATCAGGACGCGGGCGTCGGGCAGGTCAACGCAATCCATCGTTTGCTTTGATTTCAGAAGCCGCCAAACCACCAGCTCGTTCGTGGACACGGCCGCCTGTGGCAGCCGCGAGGCCATATGCAATTTCATCTCGCCGGGGCCCGTCCCAGATCGTCATTTCGGCGGTGGAGAAGTGGCTACGGACATATGCCGCATGAATATGGCCGAGTGGAATCATCAGGCGGGTGCCAAGCGTTCCGACTGTCTTCGCAGCGGGTACGATCGCTTTCGGGTCACCCAATACTTTCCGCAACGCCCATCCACCGGCTTCGTGCCAGAGGGCGCCGTGCTCGAGTTCCCCATCCTCACCAACGATTGCGCCCTTTCCATAGGCTTCGATGGCGTCCTTGCCAAGGAGATCGGTCAATCGTTGAGAAAGGAGCGTTCCTAAATCACGAAGCTCCCCCTGGAAGGCAAGCAGATCCGGCTCATAGCGTCCGGCAAAGGGATTCTGAATTACCGCCGCCGCAGTGGCGACCCGCAGTGGCACTGCGCGCCGAGGCCCCCGTTCGTGAAATATGTCCTCGACGGAAACCTGAATCTTACGGACATCAAAGGTGATCATTCCCTACTCATTTATGACAGGATTAATCAAAATCCCAATGCCGTCGATTTCGATTTCACACGTGTCGCCAGCTTTTAAAAAGATCGGGGGTTTGCGCGAAAAGCCAACGCCACTTGGAGTTCCGGTCGCGAGCACATCGCCAGGCTTCAAATCAAGAATCGCGGAGGCATATGAGATGAATGCAGG
>SCTM01000017.1 GCA_004297485.1 Rhodospirillaceae bacterium | reverse complement strand
ATTGGTCCGTGCGCCCTTAAATCCCCGCGACTTCATGCCGCGCTGGACCTCACCGATATTGTTGAAATCCTGCTGCAGGATGGAGCTAATCGGACTGACATTGCGCCAATCTTCCTCGCCATGAAGGTATTGGCGTTCCAGCTTAGGCTCGGCTCCCGGTGCGTAGCGTTGCAACGAATAGATCTCCAGGAAGCACCTGTCCGGATCGCGCGCATCGGGCAAGATGCGATAACATAAAGCCGCATCTGGACGAGGCAGGATAATCAGGTTCGGAAAAATGTGCCAATCGTTGCCTGCCTCGACCATCTGCTGCATGGAGACGTCCGGCCAGCCGACGCCCGCGGTGATGGCCGCCTCGCGCTGAAATTCCACCATCTTCGCCATCAACACTGGCGCTGGCGTGGCGGGGTCCAACTCCATCAGGCGCCGCGCCGCCCCGGAGTCACGCTCGGTGAACATAGCCCTGAGGGTATAATTGACCAGGTCGTGGTACTCGATGATATGAGGCCGCAGGTCTTCTGGAACCGGCAGACCCGTACGCGGCGACGGCGAGCCCATCGGGCGGGTCGGGTTGGGGGCAATGTAGAACATGCCGTGTCGCCCGAATGTCCTGCAGCGCGTAATATCTTCGCCATGCCCGATGAGCAATTGCGGATGTGTCTGCGCGACGTGATAGCCTTCGTCGAAGGCTCCTAACCCGACTTTCCAGTTGCAGGGCGTCCTGACCGAGACGTACCAGCGATATCGCATTTTGCCGATCTCGAATGGATCGAGATAGTGCTGTACCTGCCCAAGATAGTCAGAGAGCGGCTCGGCATCGGGATTCATATTTACGAAGACGAATCCGGCCCAGGTGTCGACGCGCACGTCCGCCAGCCGCAGATCGGCATCTCTGAAATTGGGGCAGCCGGCCCAATCCTCCCGGTCCAGGACGCGCACAAGCGAACCATCAAGATTCCATTGCCAGCCATGAAAGCGGCAATGAAACCGGTTCATCTGGCCGCAGCCGTCGACGAGACGGCGACCGCGATGCTGACAGACGTTGTAGTACGCCTTGATCTCGTGTTCCGACACACGCGCCACGACAATGCTCTCGTCCATAATGTCGTAGGTGACGTAAGCGCCGACATGCGCCACCTCCTCTTCGCGGCAGGCAACCTGCCACACACGCGGCCACATGCGCTCTTTCTCAAGACGCAAGAATTCCGGGGAAATGTAATGTTCCGCCGGCACGAAGTCGGCGCGCACATCGGCCGGGCCAGTATGCTTCTTCTTGCGTATGCGGGCTGTTTTTCTCGTAGATTCGGTTGCTGCGGTCATCTGAACGTCCGCTCCCATCCGCTGTTTCTCGACGCTCGCTCCGTGGAGATGAAGTTAGACTCCGGGCACGCGGTGCTCAAGTCTAAATCAAAGAGCATGCGGTCGATCGGCCGTCTGAAGGTGCGGGGCCTCTCCACCGCGGGTTTGACGACTTAACCGTTGCCTCATTTACACATCGAGCGCGGCCAACGCTTCGAGCTGTTCGATGTAGTTGGCGCAAGATGCGCTCGGCAAAGTGACGTTGATCAGGGTTGCTCCGGCGCGAAATATCCGGCGGATTTCCTCGGCGGTCTGCTCCGGGCGGTCAATCGGATCAAGCTGCTGTTCATTCCGAAGAACGATCTCGAGCGGCTTCTGACGCTCATGCCAGCTCGGAAATTCCTTAGCCTTGGCGATCATGGCGGCAAGCGCATCGATGCCGCCAAATGGCGCCCAGCCGTCGGCCAATTCTACCGCGCGCCGAAGCGATCTCGCGCTGCTTCCGCCGATCCATAGCGGTACATCCTGCCGCGTTGCACAAGGATCGAGTGTAAGCCCTTTGAAGGTGTAGTGGGGGCCGTGATACTCGGGCAAATGCCGACCGAGAGATGCGCGCAACGCGCGGAGCGCGTCGTCCCCTCGTGTTCCGCGTTGTTCGAATTCGGACCCGCCGAGGCCGAGAAGATCAAACTCCGGCTTCAGCGATCCGACGCCGACACCAAGCACGAGCCGCCCCCCGCTGACCACGTCAAGCGTTCCGTAACGCTTCGCGATCTCGAGCGGATGGCTATAGCCCAGGACCAATACATAGGTTGCGAAACGAATATTCGTAGTGATGGCCGAGAGATAGCCAAAGACTGAGAGGGGATCGTAATAGCGTGCACCGCGCCTCAGCGCCTGTTCAGACGGAATGCCGATGTGCTCGCTACAGGTAAGATAATTATAACCCAATCGGTCTGCGGCCCGCGCCACAGCCCCTATATCCGCGATCGTCGCATCCTTCTCCCAGGCGCCATGAGCACCCGGCATCAATGTGACAACGGGTGTGAAGAGTCCATATTTCGACGGCATGGCGGGCATGTGTGACTCCGTTTTTTTTCAGATCAAAGACCTGCGACGCAGGACGTGCGGCGATAACGATCGTGCGCGATTTGTGATCCGTTTGCTGTCGCGTCTGGACCCCACGCCGCCGATATGCGATGACGGAAACCTCACCACGCCCGCCAACCTGGGAGGAAAGCGTCCATGACGGAGATGTCGGATATTGAGCGGCTTGTCGCCATCGAGGCGATCAAGAATCTGAAAGCGAGACGAGATCGAGCAGTTGACATGAAGGATTGGGCGCTGCTCGAATCGCTTCATGCACCGGACCATCACTCCCATGTCGATGACTTTCCGGCCTGGACGACGGCGGCCGAAATGATGGCTAATATCCGCGCGAGCCTGGAGGGTGTTACGACGATCCACCACTCGCA
>SCTM01000159.1 GCA_004297485.1 Rhodospirillaceae bacterium | reverse complement strand
GCCGACCTCACCAAGGTTGCTCACAAGTATGCGGAACATGCCCGTGTCGCCATCCGCAACGTGCGCCGCGACGGCAACGAAGCGCTGAAAAAGATGGAGAAGGATCACCAGATCTCCCAGGACGAGCATCGCAAGTACAGCGACGAAATTCAGAAGCTCACCGATCAATGCATCGGCAAGGTCGATGAAAGCTTGAAGCACAAGGAACAGGAGATCACACAGGTCTGATGCGGGCTCACTCCGTTCCACCACTGGAAGACGATGGCAGGACGCCTGAAGCGGGTTCTGCCCCCGGACCAGTGCACGTTGCCATCATCATGGATGGCAACGGCCGCTGGGCGAAGGCGCGTGGCTTGCCGCGGACCGCGGGTCATAAACGTGGGGCCGACGCCGTGCGCCGCGTGGTCAAGAGCGCGACGGAATTGGGCGTTTCGTATCTGACACTGTTCGGATTTTCGGCGGAGAACTGGCAGCGGCCGGTCACGGAAGTACGCGATCTGATGACGCTTTTGCGTTTCTACCTTGAGCGTGAAGTCGCTGAGTTGGGTCGCGAAGGCGTGCGTTTCCGCGTGATCGGAGAGCGCTCGCGTCTTCCGGCTGATACGGTAAGTCTCATTGAAGCGGCGGAACGCTCCACTGCGGCCAATACGCGGCTTACCCTCGTCATCGCTCTCAGTTATGGCAGTCGGCAGGAAATTATCGCCGCCGCCCGGGCGCTGGCCGCGGACTGTGCCGCCGGGCGTATGTCGCCGACGGATATCGACCAGTCGGCTTTCGCCGCGCACTTGCTCACGGATGGTATCCCGGACCCGGACTTGCTTATCCGTACGTCGGGTGAGCAGCGCATCAGCAACTTTCTTCTATGGCAACTGGCCTATACGGAACTGGTGTTTACAGACACGCTATGGCCGGACTTCGATCATGCTGAGCTTGCTTCGGCTATTGCAACCTACCGCAGCCGCGACCGCCGGTACGGCGCTGTGACGAGCTGAGGCAGCCTTGTTGCGCACGCGGGTCATATCGGCGGTGATTTTAGCGCCTCTGTTCCTGGGATTGATCTATCTCGGGTTTCCGTATTTTCATCTCCTCCTGGCGGTGATCGCGGCGATAATGGCCTGGGAATTCAGCACGATGGATGGACGGGAAGGTCGCAAACGCCGGGTCTTTACGGTTCTCGCCGCCGCCGCTGCCGTCGGTGCCACGGCACTCCTGGGATTTGTGGCTGGATTGACGATAATCCTGGCGACGACTATCGCCAAAGTAGTGTCCGATCAGGCTGCGGGTCGGTCAGGATTTTACCTCGTTCAGGCCGCTATCCCCTATGTCGCGCTGCCGGCGATAACCCTCCTGTTTGTCTACGCATCCGGCGGTGCTGACTCGATTTATTGGATTTTGGCCGTGGTATGGGGCACAGACATCGGCGCATATGCCTTCGGCCGTCTAATCGGTGGTCCGAAACTGGCGCCAGCCATTAGTCCGAAGAAAACCTGGGCCGGGGCGGCCGGCGGCCTGATCTGCGGTACCGGTGCCGCGGCCGGCGTCATGGCTGCCTTAAATATGCCTTTGACGCTCCCCATGTTTGGGGTGGCGGTCCTGGCTTCTTTGGCGGCCGAGACCGGAGACCTGTTGGAATCCGCACTTAAGCGCTGGTACGACGTCAAGGATTCCGGCACCCTTATTCCTGGCCATGGTGGGTTGATGGATCGTTTCGATGGCCTCTGGGCCGCTGCCCCTGTAGCGGCGTTGTTCTGTGTGATCTTCGACGGGGGCGTGCACAGATGGTAGGTCAAGGCATCGGCAAGGCGGCTGCGGCGAGCGGGACGGTTAAGACCGTTACGATCCTGGGCGCGACCGGGTCCATCGGCGACAGCACCATCGACCTCATTCAGAGAAGCCCGGACGCTTACCGGGTGGTCGCCCTGACCGCCCATCGCAATGCCGCAAAACTGGCAGCCCAAGCACGTCTGTTACGGCCGGAAATGGTCGCCCTGGCCGATCCGGCCGGATACCGCGACCTCAAGGAGGCTCTCGCCGGCACATCGATCCGTGTTGCGGCGGGTGCTGAGGCTGTTTGCGAAGCTGCCAGCCTCGACGCCGAATGGGTCATGGCCGCGATTGTTGGTGCGGCCGGTCTGCAGCCGACGCTTACCGCCGTACGCCGGGGGGCGGTTATCGCCTTGGCCAACAAGGAATGCCTGGTTTGCGCCGGCAGTCTATTCATGGCCGCCGTCGCTGAGCACGGCGCGACCCTGTTGCCCGTCGATTCAGAACATAACGCCATCTTCCAAGTCTTCGACTTTGATCAGCGCCATAAAGTCAGCCGGATTTTGCTGACGGCGTCGGGCGGGCCGTTCAGAACCGCGACGCGGGAGGTGATGGCCGTAGCGACCCCTGCCCAGGCGGTCGCCCATCCGAACTGGTCCATGGGCGCCAAGATATCGGTTGATTCCGCGACCATGATGAATAAGGGCCTCGAACTTATCGAGGCTTATCATCTCTTCGGCCTGGCGGAATCACAGATCGAGATCCTGATTCACCCGCAATCGGTCATACACAGCATGGTCGAGTACGCGGACGGCTCGGTATTGGCCCAATTGGGCACGCCTGATATGCGGACGCCGATCGCATTCACCCTGGGCTGGCCGGCGCGTCTCGATGCCCCGGCGGCGCGGCTGGACCTGGCGGCGCTTAAGTCGCTGTCATTCGAAGCCCCCGATCACGACAGGTTTCCGGCTCTTCGGCTCGCGCGGACAGCGCTTCAGGAAGGCAAGAGCGCTCCGACAATTCTGAATGCCGCCAATGAGGTCAGTGTCGCGCGATTCCTTGAAGGTGAAATCGGATTTCTGGAGATTGCCGCCCGTGTGGAAGAAACGTTGGCGCGGATGCCATCTCGCGCCGTCACGACACTTGACGACGTGATTGCGATAGATGCCGAGGCGCGCCGGGTCGCGATATCCGGTCGGAGAGTTGGTAAATCCATCGGCGCCGCCGCGGAATAGCCGCGAATTCTGAGGCGCGTACCGCGATGGCACCGAATTAAATACATGAGGCCTTAAATGCTTGAGCACTTGTTCGGCGTTCCGTTCACATTGGTCAGCTTTATTGTGGCCTTGTCGGTCGTTGTCTTTGTGCATGAGTTCGGCCATTTCATCATTGCCCGGCGCTGCGGCGTGCGCTGTGAAAGCTTTTCCATCGGCTTCGGCCCGGAGTTGTTTGGGTTCACCGATCGTTACGGGACCCGTTGGAAGGTTAGCTTGCTGCCCTTGGGCGGTTACGTGCGGATGTTCGGAGAGTCCGACGAGATGCGCGCCATCGAGGGCGGCGCCGCAGCTGGCGAATCAACGGCGCTGACTGCCGAAGAAAAAGCGGTATCGTTGAAATATAAAACCGTCGGTCAGCGGGCGGCGATTGTCTTCGCCGGGCCGGCGGTGAATTTCGTTTTCGCCATCGCGGTATTCACTGTCGTCTTTATGTCCTTCGGTCAGCAGGTCGTCGATCCGGTGGTTGGCAGTGTTATCGAAAGCAGCGCCGCCGCCGAAGCCGGTTTGCGGCCTGGGGATCGCATCGTTGCTATCGATGGCAATGCCATCAAACGGTTTGACGACATTCAGCGTCTGGTTCAGCTCGGCTACGGGGCGCCGATGAATGTAACAGTCAGGCGGGACGGTAGCGAACTTCAACTGATGGTCACTCCCCGTGTCGTCGAGGGGAAGGATGCGTTCGGCAACGCGCAAAAGACACCGCTGCTGGGGATATCGTCCGGAGAGAGCCATGCGGTGCAGCGCCTGGGTCCCGTCGAGGCTTTCACGGCCGCGATCGCACAAACCTACGGTGTGGTCGACGCGACGGGGGTTGCCGTCGGCCAGATGATTACCGGGCGACGTGGGACCGAGGATCTGGGTGGGGTGATCAGGATCGCAAAGTATTCCGGACAGGCGGCAAAGATGGGGTTCGCCAGTTTTGTCTACTTCATGGCGATTATCTCCATCAATTTAGGGCTGATTAACCTCTTTCCCGTGCCCATGCTTGACGGCGGGCACCTGTTGTTTTACGCCATCGAGGCGGTGCGCGGCCGGCCCCTTTCCGACCGCGTCCAGGAGTGGGGTCTCCGTATTGGTGTGGCGCTGGTTGTGACACTGATGGTATTCGCCACCTGGAACGATATCGTCCATCTTTGAATTCCACGTCCCGTCGTCTCAGGCGAAATTTCGGGCATATTGCGAGTTTTGGAAGGTCCTGATGATGTGGGCAGCCCGACGGGTACGAGCGCCAGAGATACTGGGGCGCTGGCGCAGGACGCGTGATTTGCGCGGGTGCCTATATCTGATTGCTGTTGTCGTCATGAGCGTCGCGGGGATGCTGGCCGTGGTGTCGGTGCCGCGTCCGGTTCTGGCCGACGAAGAGCCGGCGATCCGTGAGGTCGTTGTCCAGGGCAACCAGCGTATCGAGGCGGCGACGATCGCCACCTATCTTACAATCCACGAAGGTGACCCGTTCGATCCCGCGCGCATCGACCGCTCCCTGAAAAACCTGTTTGCAACGGGTCTGTTCGCCGATGTGAACATCCGCCGGCAGAACGACACCTTAGTCATCAGCGTGGTCGAGAACCCGATCATCAACCGCATTTCCTTCGAGGGAAACAAGAAGATCGAGGACGACAAGATATCGCCGGAAATTCAGCTGCGCCCGCGGGTGGTTTATACCCGGACAAAAGTGCAGCAAGACGTCGAGAAGATCCTCGAACTTTATCGCCGCAAGGGACGTTTTGCGGCGCGGGTTGAGCCCAAAGTGATCGAGCTACCCCAGAACCGCGTCGATCTCGTCTACGAGATTTCCGAGGGCTCGCCGACCTATGTTCGTAAAATCACCTTTATCGGCAACCAGGCGTTCAGCGACGGCAATCTGCGCGGTGTCGTCGCGACGCGCGAGGAACGTTGGTGGCGCTTTCTGACCTCCAACGACACCTATGATCCTGAGCGCCTGAATTATGACCGTGAGCTTCTGCGCCGGTACTATCTGCAAAACGGCTACGCCGATTTCGAAGTGATCTCGGCCGTGGCGGAACTCGCACCCGACCGCAACAATTTTTATATCACGATCACTGTCAAAGAAGGTCCGCGCTACAAACTCAGCGACGTTGATCTCAATGTGAACGTGAAAAATCTGCCCAAGGAAAAACTGGAGCCGGCTATCGGTTTCCAGAAGGGCGATTGGTATAACGCCAAGCAGATCGATGAGACGATCAATTCCATCACCGATGCGGCCGGCACCGCGGGTTATGCCTTTGTCGATGTGCGCCCGCACATCCAGCGCAACCCCGACAAAAAGACGATCAGCGTCGTATTCGATGTATCGGAAGGCCCGCGCGTCTTCGTCGAGCGGGTGGATATCAAAGGGAATGTGCGTACGCTCGACCGGGTGATCCGGCGGGAAATTCTTCTTGCCGAAGGTGACGCCTTCAGCACGGCGAAGGTGCGACGTTCGAAAGAGCGTCTTGAGAATCTTGGGTTCTTCAAGAAGGATTCCGTCAAGATCGATAATAGGCCATCGGAAGTTTATCCCGATCGCACGATTCTTACGGCGGAAGTCGAGGAACAATCGACCGGCGAACTGCAGTTCGGTATCGGTTATTCGAGCGCTTCCGGCGCGCTGTTCAACGTGGGAGTCCGCGAACGCAACTTGCTTGGCAAAGGTCAGGACCTGAATCTCAATTTCAGTATTGCCCAGTATCAGAGCCAAATTCAGTTGAGTTTCACCGAGCCCTATTTCATGGATCGCCGGCTGGTTGCCGGCGCCGACCTGTTCCTGACGCGCACCAATTATCAACAGTATGCGGGGTACATCTCGAATTCCTACGGCGGCTCCGCACGGCTCGGCTGGAACTACAATGAGTATCTGTTTCAAAGGTTCAGCTACACGCTGTCAGCGACAAGCTTAAGCAGCGTCAATACCGCTCTTAATTCGCTGTATATTCAGGATCAGATCGGAACCGCGATCACATCGCAGGTCAGTCAGACGATTGCGCTCGATCGGCGCAACAACGTGATCACCCCCAGCCGTGGTTATTACGTAAGTCTGTCCACCGATCTTGCGGGCGTGGGCGGCACCGAGCGCTTTGTCCGTGGTGGTCTCGGCGCTGGCTGGTACGCAATGCCGTTCAATGGATGGATCCTTGGGGTCAATGCGAACACCGGCTACATGGTGGGGCTGGGTAGAAACCTGAAGATCTATGAACGGTATCAACTCGGCGGCGACAATTTGCGCGGCTTTGACTATTTCGGTGCCAGTGCGCGCGACGACGTGACCAGGGATGCCGTCGGCGGTGACTGGATTGCGACGATTTCGGCTGAACTTCAAATTCCGCTTGGCTTGCCGAAGGAAATCGGAATCACGCCAAAACTCTTTACCGACTGGGGCACGATCGGTGCGCCGCGCGATCTTCTCAGGCGCGCGGCCGATACCGGGATCGTCATCGATTACTCAGGCCGGATCCGGGGCTCGGCGGGTATCGGCGTTGAATGGGATTCGCCGGTTGGTCCAATTCGGCTCGATTACGCTCCATTTGTTTTCAATCACGCGCCGTTTGATGTCGTCTCCCATTTCCTTGTTAACTTTGGGCAGAAATTCTAACTCGACCGGCTAGCTGTTTCATGGCCGGACCTCAAAACAATCTCATACACCGCGTAAAGGAATACAGAATGAATACGAAAACTATTGCCCGCATTGCGATGCTGGCTCCGGCCGTCGCCGTGTTTTTCACGATGGCTGTAAACGCACCCGCCCAGGCGCAGTCAAACCCGGCGCCGGCTCCGCTCATCGGTGTCGTGAACACCGACGTTCTCTTGCGGGAATCGCTTGCGGCGAAATCCGTTATGCTCGAGCGCGAGAAGTACGCGACGGTCTACCAGAACCAGGCCAACGACATCAGTTCCAAGCTTCGCGCCGAAGATCAGGATCTGGGAAATCAGCGTAACGTTCTGGCGCCGGACGTATGGCAAGAGAAGGCCGCCGCTTTCCAGAAGAAGTTCGCGGAAGCCCAGGGGCAGGTGCGCGAGAAGCAGGAGCGTCTCGAATATTCGACCAATCAGGCGATGCAGGAAGTTCTCAATACCTTGCGTGTGGTCTCTCAAGGTGTCGCGAGCCAGCGTGGCATCAATCTTGTCATTCCCCAGGGCGCCGTGCTGTCGTTCGATCCGGCCATGGACATCACCTCGGCCGTCATGAACGGGCTCAATACCCGCTTGCCCTCGGTTAAGTTCCAGGACCCCGAAACGATCCAGGTTCCGACCGGTCCTGACCAGGCGGCTGGCGCAGGCGATGCCGGTGGCACCAAGCCAGCGCCTGCAGCCAAGAAGAAGCAGTAGTAGGGACGCTAGCGGCCTCGCATGCCGGACCCCCGGTTCTATCGCCGGGCTGGACCGTTCCCGCTGCATGAGATCGGGACCCGGGTGAGTGCCATTGTGGCATCACCCGGGCGGCCCGATCTTTTCATCACCGACATAGCCGCCCTTGCCGCTGCCGGCGGCAGCGAGCTCGTTTACGTGGCCGATAACGCGTATCTCCCAGCTTTGGCGGCGAGCCGTTGCGGGGCGTGCCTGGTCAAGAGCGACGTGTCCGGATCGGCACCGGCCCACAGCGCGGTACTGATTGTCGACGATCCGCGTGCCGCTTTTGCCAGGATCGCGGCGCTTTTCTATCCTGATGCCAGTCTGGCACCGGCGAATCCGCCGACATCTGAAATCTCACCCGATACCCATATTGAATCGTCGGCAGTGGTAAGTGCCGGGGCTGTGATAGGCGCGGGGACCCGGATCGGCCATGGGACCATCGTCGGCCCGGGTGTTGTTCTCGGTCCTGGATGCGTCATTGGCGCCCAGGTGACCCTTAGTCACTGCATTGTCGGCCAGCGCGCCGTCATACATCCCGGGGTCCGGATCGGGCAGGATGGCTTCGGCTTCGCGCCTACATCCACGGGGCCTATGAAGATCCCCCAGTTGGGCCGGGTCATTATCGGCGATGACGTGGAGATCGGCGCCAATACCACCGTCGATCGTGGGGCCCTGGAGGACACCGTGATCGGGGACGGGACCAAGATCGATAATCTGGTCCAGGTCGGCCATAACGTTGAGATCGGGCGCAAGTGCATCATTACCGCCCAGGTCGGTATTTCAGGGAGTTGCCGGATCGGTGACGGGGTCGTGATCGGGGGCCAGGGGGGGCTAGCCGACCATGTGACGGTGGGGGCAGGGGCACAAATCGCCGCGAAAACGGGGGTAATGCGCTCGATTGCCCCTGGCGAGGTCGTGATGGGCTATCCGGCACGGCCGATCAGGCAATTCTGGCGCGAAATTGCCATGGTCTCGCGGTTGACCCGGCGCGATAAGTAACCGTACAACGTCCTTTATCCGCCGCGTTTGCTTTTTAACCACCACGCGGTCAAACGGTATCCGAGGGAATTTCCGGCCATGGACGGACAGCCGGCAGCTGAAATCGGCCAGACGATCGATATCCACCGTATCGCTGAAATGATACCGCACCGGTATCCGTTTCTGCTGGTGGATCGTTTAGTCGACGTGATCCCTGGCGAGCGCGCCATCGGCATCAAGAACGTGACCGCCAACGAGCCATTCTTCCAGGGCCACTTTCCCGGCCGACCGGTGATGCCGGGCGTGCTGATTGTCGAGGCCATGGCCCAAACCGCGGCGGTCATCGTGGTCGCGGCTCTCGGCGAGAAGGCCGAGGGAAAACTGGTTTATTTCATGACGATCGACAATGCCCGTTTTCGCAAGCCGGTCGGTCCTGGCGATCAGTTGCGCCTCCACTGCCGCAAGGAACGGCAACGGGGAAATGTTTGGAAATTCAGCGGCGAGGCTAAAGTGGACGAAGTCGTGGTCGCGGATGCAACCTATACCGCTATGATCATGGACTCCTGACCGCCAAGCCAATCCTCTTCAACACCTGACCTCCCGTCAGACACCGCAACCTGGACGGCACCCCCCTTGGACATCGCGCGCCCGATCCCTAAAGTTCATTCGACCGCGATCGTCGACCCCGCGGCACGCATCGCTGAAGGCGTTTCCATCGGGCCGTATTGCATCGTCGGCCCTAATGTCGACCTCGGTACCGGTGTGCAATTGGTCGCCCATGTGGTCGTCGACGGCCATACGTCCGTGGGCGCCGGCACTGTCATCCACCCGTTCGCGTCGATCGGTCTGCCGCCACAGCATTTGAAGTATCACGGCGAGCCTTCGCGTCTGATCATCGGTGCGAATACGGTGATCCGCGAGCATGTCACCATGCATACCGGCACGGCCCAAGGCGCCATGGAAACCCGCGTGGGCAGTCACTGTTTCCTCATGGTCGGGTCTCATGTGGCCCATGACTGTGTCATTGAGGATCACGTCATTCTGACCAACGGCGTGGCGCTCGGTGGCCACGTCCATATCGGCGAATATGCCATTCTAGGCGGTCTGTCCGGCGTGCATCAGTTCGTCCGTATCGGTAAGCACGCGATGGTTGGCGGGAAAACCGGCGTCGACAGCGATATCATTCCCTACGGTTCCGTGAAAGGAAACCGCGCCAAGCTCGTCGGCCTTAACATTATCGGCCTTAAGCGCCGCGGCTTTTCCCGCGACGATATGCGTACCTTGCGCGCAGCCTATGGGCTCTTGTTCTCTCAAGGCGGCACATTGGCGGAAAGGTTGAACGAAGTTGTCGACCTCTACGGTACCAATGCCGGTGTTATGGATATCGTCAACTTCATTCGCGCGGATTCCTCTCGTGCGCTTTGTACGCCCCATGCCGCGGCGAACGGCAACGGCGGCTGAGCAGCTTTCATGTCTGGACCATCGTCAGCGGATAAACTCGGCATTATTGCCGGGGGCGGCACGTTGCCTGGACTGCTGGCCGCCGCCTGCAGGGCAGACGGGCGCCCCTACTACCTGCTGGGCCTGACGGGTTTCGCCGATGCGCGGATCCTGGGCCAGACGCCCGACGCCTGGATACGTCTTGGCGAAGCCGGACAGGGGTTTGATCGCTTGCGAGCCGCCGATGTGTCGACCGTGGTGATGGCGGGGTCCGTTCGCCGCCCGACGCTGGCCGAACTGCGTCCTGATTTGCGGACAGCAGCCTTCTTCGCCCGCATCGCCGGCCGGGTGCTGGGAGACGACAGTTTGATGAAAGCGGTCATCGCCGAACTGGAGCGCGAGGGGTTCACGGTCATCGGTCCTGAAGACATTCTCGCGAGCCTCGTGGCCCGCCTTGGCAGCCTCGGCCGGCATAAACCTGACTCCGAGGCGGAAGCGGACATCGCGCTGGGGATGAAGGTCGCGCACGAATTGGGTCGCCTCGACGTCGGGCAGGCCGTGGTTGTGCAGCAGGGATTGGTGCTTGGCCTCGAAGGCATCGAGGGAACCGCAGCACTGATTTCCCGTTGCGGTGAACTCAAACGGGCCGGGCCAGGCGGGGTGCTCGTGAAGATGAAGAAGCCGCAACAGGATCGGCGTGCCGATCTGCCGGTCATTGGCGTGGAGACGGTTACACAAGCGGCCAACGCAGGGCTGCGCGGCATCGCAATGGAAGCCGGCGGTAGCCTTATTCTCGGCGCGGAGACGGTGGCAGCGGCCGCCGACGACCTGGGGCTGTTCGTCACCGGCGTTGCCGTCCATGAGTGATGCGGCGCCCGACCGCGGATTTGCTGGGCCGGTGGTGTACCTCGTCGCGTGTGAAGCCTCAGCCGATCAACTCGGCGTGCAACTCATGGCGGCCTTAACCGCGGAAACCAATGGATGCGTGCAATTCACGGGTGTCGGCGGGCCACGCATGACGGCGGCGGGGTTGCGCAGCCTCTTCGATCCCCAGGAATTGGCCCTGCTTGGCATCTTCGAAGTTCTTCCCGCATTCCGTCATGTCCTGTCGCGGGTGGAGGAAACCGTGACGCACATTCAAAGCGTCAAGCCGGCAATATTGGTGACGATCGACTCCTGGGGTTTCACCGGGCGGGTTCATCAACGATTGGCCCGCACGGGCAGTGCAATTCCCCGCGTGCGCTATGTCGCCCCCCAAGTGTGGGCCTGGCGGCCGGGACGGGCGAGACAACTCGCACGTTGGATACATCATTTGATGACGCTGCTGCCTTTCGAACCCCCTTATTTCACGCGCTATGGACTGCCGACGACCTGGGTGGGACATCCGGTGATTGGGGGCGGCGCAGGGAAAGGCGACGGGCGCGGCTTCCGTGATCGCCATGCTATTGCCCCCGAGACATCCATCCTCGCGGTTCTCCCCGGCAGCCGTCAGGGCGAAGTGAACCGTCTCCTGCCGATTTTTGCCGCGACCATGGCGTTGCTTGCAAAGCGCCGTGGCCCATTTACAGCAGTCATCCCGACGGTGCCCGGCGTGGCCGCTATTGTGCGCGCGGCAGTGAGAACCTGGCCGGTTCCGGTATGCGTCGTTGATGCCACGGAGATTTTCGATGCCTTCGCTGCGAGCCGCGCGGCGATCGCCGCCTCGGGAACGGTGTCGCTAGAGTTGGCCATTGCCGGCGTGCCCCATATTGTCGCCTATCGCGTCAATCCGCTCTCGGCTCTGGCTTTCAGGCTCTTACGGCGCACGCGCTATGTGAATCTGATCAATATTCTGCTCGATCACATGGCGGTGCCTGAACTCCTGCAGGGGGATTGCCGCCCCGAGAATCTTGTCGAGGCGCTCACGTCCCTGCTTGACGACAGTGCCGTCGCCGCGCGCCAACGCGCCGATTTTCGTGAGGCCGCGGCGAAACTATCGCCGGCTGGCGGAAGCCCAAGCCGCCTTGCCGCGCGTACGGTGTTGTCGATGATTGCGCAGTAAATACACGTTTGCCTTCGGTGGCGTCGAAAGTAAGAGGTTACGTTGCGTGTGCGATGATGCCCATCCAGCCTTGATAGCCGACATACACGCCAACAAGCGTGATGAGTATGCTGGAGAAATAAGGCGCACGACGCGCGAGCGTGCCGAACCCGGAGAAACGCTTTGAGACATGGCGGACGCTGAGCGCCGCCGCGGCGCCGACTGTCACGAGGGTGATGGCCAAGCCAATCGAGAAGCACAATACCAGCGTCGCACCCAGCGCGAATTGCTTAAGCTGGAGACACAGCAGTAGCACGGTGATCGACGCGGGGCAGGGGATGAGTCCCCCGGTCAGGCCAAACACAACGATCTGTCCCGTTGTTACGGTGCGGTCGGCGAACCTGCGGCGAATGTCGTTCGCATGCGCCAACTCGTGGGCATCCTGATACTCGCCGGATGTCACGTCGAGTGCGCGCATTTCTTCGTGCATATGATCGTGAGCCGTCGCGTGATCTTCCACGAAGGCAAGATCGTAGTCGTGGGAATGACCGCCGTGGCCAAGGCTGACGCGGGCCATGAACTGATGCGGCTCCGGAATCTCATCAACGGATTCGAGATATTCACCGCGATCGACAAAGGTGAAGGTTTGGCAGACGCCGTCCGGGCGTTCGGTGGCGAGTGTCACGTCCTGTGCGGCCCAAGGGTGACCGCTCTCGGTGCGAACACGCCACCGCGGCGGGACGCCGATCTCGAAAACTTCAATCGCGATAACTCCGTGGCCCGTATCTAGGCGGCGCACATCGGTGCCATGAGCGTGGCCGTGGTGATCATGCTCTCCGGACGCCGCTTTTGCGCGCTGCTGATCACGCCATGTGCGCCATAGCATCCATAACGCGATGGAGATGATGATAACGGCTGAGGCGAGCTGAAAATATGGCTCGAAATTTTCCGTGTCCATTCCCTGCCATAGGTACATGCCACCAAGCGCGATGGCCCACACCACAATGGTATGAGAGACGGTTGCCGCGAGGCCCAAAAGTATTGCCTGTCCGAGGGTGCCTCGAACCGCGACGATAAATGCGGCCATCATGGTTTTCGAATGGCCAGGCTCCAAGCCATGCAGTACGCCTAATAGGATGGCACTGGG
>SCTM01000158.1 GCA_004297485.1 Rhodospirillaceae bacterium | reverse complement strand
GGCGGGCGGACGGCGGAGCACCAGGGTATGGCGCCCGCGGTTTAGGCTGATGACGACGTTCGAGGTGCCCCCATGGATGAGCTTGGCATCGAGCGGCGCGTCGCCTAGTTCGGGGATGTTGACGTCCAGCCAAGCGGTCAGTTTGGAGACATCAATCAGTTCTTCAAGTTTGTGTTCGTGGGTCACGATTTTCTGTTTCCTGCCCGCAAATAAGCTTCGATCTCGGCGCGCAATTCGCCCAAATCATTGGCGATGCGCCGACACTTTGCTTTGTCGAGACGTTTCAGCAGCGCATTAGCGGCCTCAATTGCCAGCGTATCCGACTGATCTTTCAGCTTCTGCCCGCGGCGTGTCGGCAGCAGCAGTGGCGCGCGCTTGTGATTGGGGTTGGGGGCGGTCGCGATCAATCCCGCTGCCACAAGCGCGGTGGCCGCCCGCTGGATGACTTGCCGAGGATGTCCGAGGCTGCGCCCGATTTGTGGGACCGTCGGAGCGGAGTGTGCTTCGACAACGGCCGTTAACACGGTCGACTCCATGGACGACAGGCCAAGCGCGGCACTCGCGCCTGAGAAAATGCTTTTTAAGCGGCCATGGACCCGCATAATCTCGTCGACCATTACGACCATGGGATTGGACTGCCGTGCTTTTCCTATCATGGAACTTATGTGTCATATTGACTCAATCATGTCAACATGGCCTGTTTTGGGACCGACCAGCCGATCCTCGAAGGATAAGATAACTTATTGAGAATGGCTTGGAAGAGGGAGGCGGCGGTGGCGAAACAGCGCGATAAAATTCGGATGAGCGATGCCGAGATTACGGCATTTCTCGACGACTGCAAAAGTCTCCATGTGGCGACGCTCGATAAGGACGGTGCTCCGCATCTTACGACACTCTGGTTCGCGGTACAGGATGGAAAGATCCTGTTCGAAACCTATGCCGTGTCTCAGAAGGTGATGAATCTGAGGCGGGACCCACGCCTGGCGGTCCTGTGCGAGCAGGGAACGACTTATGATCAGCTCCGCGGCGTTTCGATCAAGGGTATGGCGCAGATCGTGGAGAGTGGACCTGAGTGCAACACGCTGATGAAGGCCATCGTCATGCGGAACAACCCCGGCCTTCCGGCCAATGTGCTTGCCCAACATGTCACTGAAATGACCCGCAAGCGCATCGTCGTCGTCGTTCACCCCGAGAAAGTGATAAGCTGGGACCACCGTAAGCTCGCGCAGGCCTAGTGCTGATTGCATTCGATGATGTTTCAATTCGGAAATGCACGCAATCTGCAATGCACATCGCCCGGCGGTCAGGGAAAACCAATCATCGCCCGCGCCAGACCGGGGTGCGCTTCTCTGCAAAGGCCTTTGGCCCTTCCTTTATGTCTTCGGATGCAAGCATGGTGCGAAAGCCAGGATAGTCCGCCTGGTTCCTGATCGCAGTCGCCAGGTCGGGTTCATCCAGCCCGCGCATCGCGACTTCCTTGGTCGTGCGGATTGCGACGGGCGAGTTGATCAAAATCCGGCGGCAATAGCGATCGACCGCGGCCTGCAATTCGGACTGCGCAACGACCTCGTTCACAAAACCCAAATCGAATCCTTGCTGTGCGGTCACACGTTCAGAAGTCAGGAGAAGCCCCATAGCCCGTTTCATGCCGATCTGACGCACGATTCTGTGGATGCCGCCGGCAAGCGCGATAACGCCGACCCGTGGCTCCGGTAGGCCGAAGCTGGCGTTGTCCGATGCAATGATGATGTCGCAGGCGAGCGCAAACTCGAATCCGCCGCCGAGGCAAACACCGTTGACCGCAGCGATCACAGGTTTGAAGAGATCAAAGCGTTCGATGAAACCGGCGTATCCATTTTTGGGATAGGTGGGGATATCTCCGGCCACGGCGGCCTTCAAATCGCTGCCGGCGCAAAATGCTTTTTGACCGATGCCGGTCACGACACAGATGAGTTGCGCCGGATCGGCTGCGAAGGCATCGAACGCAGCCTGCAGTTCGTGATGCATGGTTGAGTTGATCGCGTTCATAACCTCGGGCCTATTCAGGGCAATCGTGGTCACGCCCGCCTTGGCTTCAACTTTGATGAACTCATAGTCCATGTTGAGATGTCCCCTCGCTCAATCTCATTTTCCGCCAACGTGCGGCGCGTTTCGGCGCGCCGATTTGCATCACGGCGTGCGCGCACGGCAGGGCGGCGCGATCGATAAATGGCCATTGGCCAGAAAGCAGAACATGGTACATAGGTGTCAAAGGTGCAAGGAGGGTTGGGATCAACACAATGCATGATTTTTCCACCATGCCCCCGCCTGGCGACCAATATAGAGCTGAAAAATCAATCGAGTAGGTCGGATCAGATGGAGGCTCTCTAAAGTGCGGCCGCTGAAAGCCCCAAGTCTGCGCGAATGTGGAGTCGCTCAGCCGGGCCGATCCCGCGTCTGCGGTGGCTCAGCTGTGAGTTGCGGGTCTGTTCAATTTGATATTGTTAGATAGGGAGAGAATCTGTGAGCTATCAGCATTGCAAGCTCGAGGCCAAGGGCCGCACCTTAGTTGTCACTCTCAACCGACCCGATCAGCGAAACGCTCTTAATCCGCCAGCGAACCATGAGTTGGGTGAAGTCTTCGACGCGTTCGAGAATAACCCGGAATATTGGGTTGCGATTGTCACAGGTGAGGGCAGCAAGGCATTTTGCGCCGGCGCCGATCTGAAAAGTCATCCGGAAGATGGTGGTGTGAACTTCGTGCCGGCCTCCGGATTTGCTGGCCTCACTTCTCGTTATGCGCGGAGGAAGCCGGTGATCGCGGCGGTCAATGGCTTTGCCACGGGCGGTGGATTTGAACTGGCATTGGCTTGCGACATCATCGTGGCTTCCGAGACTGCCAAGTTCGGCCTGACCGAGCCGAGAGTCGGTTTGGCTGCCCTGGGGGGAGGAATCCAGCGACTGATTCGGGAAATTGGACTGAAGCGCGCGCACGCCATGCTGCTGACCGGCCGGCTATGCTCCGCTGAGGAAGGCTTGCGGTTGGGGTTCGTCAACGAGGTTGTGTCGCCGGGCGAACTCATCGCGTCAGCGCTGCGTTGGGCCGACGAGATTGCACAATGTTCGCCGGCGTCAATCTACGCGACCAAGGCCGTCGCTAATGCGCTGGACGGTCAGAGCGTACAAGCTGCGGTCGAAAATATGCTCACATTGCCCGCGGTGAAGGCGTTGTTTAAGTCGCCGGATGCGCAAGAGGGTCCCCGCGCTTTCGCCGAAAAGCGCGCGCCGCGCTGGAGCGATCCAAGCTGAGGTAGACCCATGACGACTTCAGGCAAATCCGTACTGATGGAACGTCGAGGCGCCGTTGCCATTGTGACTCTCAATCGGCCCGAGCGCCGCAACGGCGTGACTGTCGAGATGTGCGAGGAACTTTACCAGATCCTGCGCGATCTCGCGCCCGGTGATACGCGTGTGATCGTGATCCGTGGCGCGGGGAGCGATTTTTCGGTAGGCGCCGACCTCGGTGGTCAGAGTGAGGCGGCGGCCTTGCCCACACTCGCGCAACTGGGCGATGTCTTCCATGCCGCGACTTTGCTGCACACGATGCCGCAGGTGACAATCGCCGCGATCGACGGCGGTTGCGCAGGTGCCTCCATGGGATGGGCCTGCGCCTGCGACTTCCGCTTTGCGTCCGACCGCGCCAAGTTCTCGACTGCCTTTATCAAAGTCGGGGTATCTGGCGACATGGGCTTGATTTGGTCGCTGGCGCGAATTGTCGGCGGGGCGAGGGCGCGGGAGCTGCTGTTCTTTCCGGAAAAGGTCACAGCGCAAGAGGCGCTCGAAATTGGGCTCGTAACCCGGCTTTTCCCGGCGGACGTCCTTCACCAATCTGTGGTCGCGCTGGCCGAGGAGTTGGCCGGCCGTCAGCCCTTTGCCTTGCGCATGATAAAGGCGAATTTGGTTTCCGCTGAGGCTCTCGAGATCAGGGACTATATCGAGATCGAGTCCGCGCGGCACCTTCATACGGTGGCCAGTTCGTCGTTTGTCGATGGAACGCCGGCAAGCGGGCAGGGAAAGCCGAGCAAGAATAACTGAGGCGAGGCTGGGACCAAGGGAGAGATCGTTCATGACCATTGCCGATATGCCGGCGCGCCAAATGTCGATGGGCCTCGCGCTGAGTTGGCAAGCCGCGCGAGATCCGAACCGGCCGGCGCTGACCATGGGGAAGAAAACTTATTCGCGCGGGGAACTGGATCGCGCGGCCAATCGGCTTGCGCGGGCTCTGGCCAAGCTTGGCGTGCGAAAAGACGACCGCGTTGCCGTCATCTTGCCCACAGGGCCGAAGCACCAGATCACGTCTTTCGCCTTGTGGAAGCTGGGGGCGTTGGTCATGCCATTGCCGCCCAAATTGGTGGATCAGGAGTTAAAGCACCTCGCCGAGGTCGGCGATCCGAAGTTGGTCATCGGCGTCGACCCGGCACGCATGCCTGGACGCATCGCGTTGCCGGCCGATTTCGAACCGGATCCCACGCTCTCGGATGACCCGCTGCCTGAGGCGGTCTCCACAATATGGAAGGCAAGTACCAGCGGTGGCAGCACTGGAATGCCCAAGCTGCTCTTTGAAAGAACGTCCTCGCTCATTGATCCCACGCAAGCGCTTGAGCTTCTGCGCATGCGGACTGACGACGTGATACTGCATCCCGCCGGTGCCTATCACAACGCGAGCTTCTCGCAGACCAACTGGGCGCTTTGCTGGGGGAATCACGTCATCCTTATGGAACGATTCGACGCGCTGGAGTGGCTGCGTCTCGTGGAACGCTACCGGGTAAGGTGGGCCTATTTGGTTCCGACAATGATGAGCCGGATTCTGGGCCTGCCCGAAGACGTGCGAAAAGGCTTCGATGTCTCCTCCTTGGAACTGGTGATTCACATGGCCGCGCCTTGTCCGTCTTGGGTGAAGGCGGCTTGGATCGAGTGGATGGGGCCGGAGAAGATTTGGGAAATCTATGCCGGAACGGAGGGATTTGGGGCCACCATGATCACTGGTGGCGAATGGCTTTTACATCGCGGGTCGGTGGGCAAAGCACCGCCGCGCACGGAAATCCGGGGCGAGGACGGCGCCGTGCTGCCTTCCGGCGAGATTGGAACAATCTATTTTTATCCAGCCGCCGGGAATATTTATGGATATCCCGAGGAAGCCATGACTTACGGCGACATGGGATGGCTGGATGCCGACGGATATCTTTACCTCGCCGACCGGCGCACGGATATGATCTTGACCGGGGGTGTCAATCTCTACCCGTTGGAGATGGAGAGTGCGATTGAGCAATTCCCCGGTGTGGTCTCGGCCGCCGTGATCGGGTTGCCTGATCCTGATTTGGGTGCCAAGGCCCACGCGATTGTTGAGATGGCGCCTGGCCATGCTGCCCTCGCGCCTGCGGCGCTGGCAACCTTTCTGGCGACTCAGTTGTCGCACCACAAGATTCCCTATACCTGCGAGTTCGTGAGCGAGCCGCTGCGTGACGACGCGGGCAAGATCCGGCGCAGACGCTTGCGGGAAGAACGGTTGACGTCCTCGCGGGCCGGCTATCACAATCTGAGGTGAGGCAGCACCGTTCTTCTCAGAGCACTGTCCGAGCATACTGACAGTGTCGTCCACCGCATTAGATGTTTCGTCCGAGGACTAGATGGTGAAAGTTACGTACATTGAGGCAATTGGCGCCGAGCACGTCGTTGATATCCGGGCTGGGTTTTCCGTGATGGAAGGTGCGGTGCAGAACGACATACCGGGTATTCTGGCCGACTGCGGCGGCTCCTGTGCCTGCGCAACTTGCCGTGTTTATGTGGATGAGACTTGGCGGGAACGAACGGGCATGCCGTCGGATATGGAAAAATCTATGCTCGATTGCCAGGACGATTCGGATTCAAGTGTGCGGCTCGCGTGCCAGATCAGGATTACCGAGGCGTTAGATGGCTTGATTGTGCGCATGCCCCAGAGCCAACTCTGACGTTGTCCGCCCAGACCCGGCTTGCCGCAATGGCTGAAGGGTGTGAAGATTATGTGCGGGGGCCCAAGCGGGCTGGTTATGTGCATTGAACGTGGGAGGTGCGGCCGTGAGTCAAATGGATATTGCTAACGCCACGGATATCGTCGAGGGAAAGGCGCGTGCCTTCGCGGCCGGAAAACTCTCTCTGGTGCTGACCCGCCTGAAGGGCAAGGTCTACGCGTTCCAGAATAAGTGCCCGCACCTGGGGTTGCCACTGGTCCGTGGTCAGATCGACGGGACAACGATCCGCTGTCCCTGGCATGGCGCGCGCTTCGACATATGCAGTGGCGAGAACCTGGAATGGTGCAATGGCATTCCCGGAGGCATCACCATGCCGGACTGGACGCATAAGGTGATCGCTCTGGGAAAGAAACCGGCCCCCCTGCATAGCTTCGAAACGCGTGAAGAGAATGGACGCGTTTACGTGACCATGTCGGAGTCCTAGCGTGTTTTACGGTTGATTTGAATCGCCAAAGCTTCTGACGCCGCTGTTTGCTCGCATTTTCTATGGCGAATCGGGTTCCACTTCACTGGAAACTGCTCCGGGCGCCACAGCGAGCCGCGGGACATGTTCAGTGGCGGCTAATGCTTCAACTTGTAGGCAACCACTGAATCGCCTTTGGTTGAGTGATACATGAAGTGCCCCCCAGCGGTTAGCACGACATACTGCTCACCGTTCACCTCATAGGTGACCGGGGTTGCCATGCCCCCTGCCGGTAAGGGCGTTTCCCAAACGGTTTTTCCAGTGAGCAGATCGACCGCGCGGAATTTGTCGTCCATTGCGTACCCGATGAAAATCAATCCACCCGCGGTGATCAACGGACCGCCCGCTCCGGGCGCACCCAATTCCCACGGGATCGGGACGGGCGCGAGTTTCTCGATACTGCCAAGCGGCACTTCCCAGCGGATCTTTCCGCTCACAAGATCGACCGCCGTCAATGCCGCCCATGGCGGCGCCGTGCAGGGCGCGCCGAGGGGCGAAAGCAGCGTTTCGAGTTTGACGACGTAGGGCGTTCCGGCGCTTTCAAAGAACATCGGACGCTTTGCGTCTATTGCGCGGTCTTCGGGAATTTTGGCGCTTTCGCGGGGTATAAGCGTGAGAACCATTGGCACACGATTAGATGCCACCACCATGAGGTGGCTGGTCGGATCGTAAGCACCGCCGCCCCAGTTGGGCCCGCCGGCGGCGGGTGGCTGCATGATCGTGCCTTTTATGCTGGGTGGCGTGTATATGGGGCCGTGATTCAGTTCAGCGATGCGCTTCCGGCACAACCAGCGATCAATAGGTGTGAAACCCCATGCGTCCTCAGGCCCAATATTAAGGGGCATGAGTCCCGCCATGCCGACGGGGAAAGGCTGGGTCGGCGACAGCCACTCACCGGGTGCGGCGCCTTGTTGGGGCACCGGGCGTTCCTCGATGGGAACGAGCGGCTCGCCCGTCTTGCGATTGAAAACAAAGATCATGCCGGTCTTGGTGTTTTGCACAAGTGCCGGCACCATCGCGCCATTATGAGGCAAGTCAATCAGTAGCGGTTGCGTCGGCGTGTCATAGTCCCAGAGGTCGTGGTGAACGAACTGAAAATACCAAGCGACCTCACCGGTCGCCCCTTTCAGGGCGACGATCGAATCAGTGTACGCGTTCGCGCCGGGACGTGCCGCACCATAGAAGTCAACGGAAGGACTGGTGGTCGGCAGGTACACCAGATCCAGACTTTCATCCACGGCCATTTGTGCCCAAACATTGCCGCCGCCAATCTCGTTACTGACTCCCTTCAACCATGTCGCCGCCGCCGGATCGGAGGGCGATCTTGGCACCGGGTCGAATTCCCACATCTGCTTGCCGGTTCGTGCGTCGAAGGCAAGCACGCGGCCGCTCGGAGCATCCACGCGCGTGTCGTCTTGCACGGCTGAGCCGACGACGACAACGCCGTTGACAATTGCGGGGCGCGATATGGCCGACACTTCTCCGGGGAAGAGTTCGGGTTTGCTGGCCTTCATCTTGACTTCGCCGTTAACGCCAAATTCCGGGCAGGGCGTGCCGGTTTTCGCATCGATGGCGATCAGGCGATAGTCCGCGGTGCCGAGGAAAATAC
>SCTM01000016.1 GCA_004297485.1 Rhodospirillaceae bacterium | reverse complement strand
TTGGAACTGCGCAAGCTGTTGAGGACGCCGTTCCGGCCGGAGAGACCAACGCCACCACCGCCGACCAACGGAACCCCTTGGCGAATCCAATAGCTGGTCTCGGCGCCGGCGAATTGTGGGTTTTCGAGAATGGCATCAAAACCGCCGGCCTTGTGATCATAGGGGTTGCCGTCCCCCGACGCGTAAAGAAACTGGCCCCGCACACGGATCCAGTCGAAATCCACGGAAGGCTCCACTGCCACAAACCAGGCACGGATATCCGCCGGATCGTCGCGGATCACCGAGGTGAACGGATTAGCCGAGACGTTGCCCAAGGCGGCATAGAACGAATGGGTGAGATTGAGCCGGCCGAAGTGACCATCACCGTTGAACCCGAGATAGACCACGTCGTAGTTGAAGGGGCGCTCGACGCCGATGGGCGCCGGCCTCACGAGAAAGCCATCGGTATCGTAATAGTCTTTTTGCGTGCCTTCGCGGTTTCGGTTGTACGCGACGACACCCTCGACCGTATAGCCGTGAACCGGAAAATCCTGTCGATAAAGGTTTGCGAAAAAGACGTCGTCCTTGCGCAACCTCTTGGTCACATCGTTAAGGCCCGAGTTGGTGTCCTTCTCGATCCGCCGGAACCAAGCCACATTATATTGCCAGCGATTGTTGTCACGATTTCCGAACAGGCGAATACCAAGCTGCTGGTCCTCGAATAGGAAGCCGCGAAAATCCAAGGTCACCGGCTGGATGCCGATGCGGATGGAATCGAAATCGTACCGGTCCGAGACGTTGCGGATATGGTAGTCGACAAAGGCTTCCTGCAGGCCGACAAAGCCATCATTGCGGACCGTGCCCCGGCTCGGATCAATATTGAGCGCCTGGTCGGCATCGACACTGACATGGTTGAAGTTGATGACCGGCGTTACCCGGATCTCGATATTGGGCGGACGAAAGGCGGTATCACCTTTGATGAGCGAGAATGAACTGATCACGCTTTGCGTGAACACGGTCTGGCCGGCGCCGGCGAACGCATCAAGCCGACCCGACTGCGCGTCACCCTGATTGCCGACGGGCGTGGGAACGCCGCGCGGCTCGAACACCGTGTCGGAGATCACGCCCACGTTCACAAACCAATCGCCCCACATGGGCCGGTCGCCCTTGAGGGAATTCTGGTTATAGGGGTCCCACCACTTGCCGTGAACGCCTATCGCTTCCACCAGCCGCCAACGGTCGGGAACCGGGATCGTCTCCCGCGACAGCGCCGGTGACGGCGGTTGCACGGCGGTGGGATCGATGGGCGGCAACTCGTGCTTTTCCTCTGGGCCCGGCCGCCGCCGCTGCGAATCGTCATCGGCCGGCGGCGGCGCGGCAAGAGTCGGATCGGACGATACCGGGTCCGAGGCCCGCGTTGCCGTCCCCGTCCCGATCGACAGTACCGCCATGGCGGCGAGAATTACTTTCCGGCGCATACGTTTTCAGCGGTGGATTTGTTGAACGGCGCTACGGGACAACTGACGTAACGGAGATAGATGCCGCCGACCTTGAGCCGGTCCGCGCGCATCAACGGCGGGGCGTTACCAATGCCTGAATTCAGGACAACGCCCGCGTTATATAATCCAAGAAACGCGACCATATCGTCCTGATCGATGCCGTCGCCGGACACGCCCACGGCGCCGATGAGCGTGTTGCCGCGATAAATCGGCACGCCGCCGGGAAATATCTGCAGGCCGTTGGCGAGCCGGCGCGGCGCGGAAGCCGGAGGACCCGAACCTTGCGGCAAGGCGGTGCAGCCCGAGGCCGGCGATACACTGCCGTCGATGCGCGCCACGATATCCGGCAGCACCAGATCGAGCTGAAGGCCGTCGTTGAATGGGCTCCAGGTGGTGAAAGGAAGACTGAGGGGACCGGACGGCATGCCGTTGATTCCGTCGGGATAGAACGGTCGCGCCAGATTGCCGATGCTGCGATCTCCGTAAGCAACGTGACCTTCGAGGGCGCCCTGGCCGACAAACGAATCCATGGCATCGGCATAGCGCCCCGGCGACGGAATATTCACGCCCGCGACCGACATGGCCGGCACGGCGCGCAGATCCGCCGCCGCACTCGCCCGCGAGAAAAATAGAACGCTGCGCGCTTTTTGCACAGCCACGTCGATACCGAAGATCGGCTGATCGGGCGTGCGGGCAAGGGCAAGCACATTGCCATCACCATCCACCACCGACGCAGTGACTTGGGCGAAACTACCCAAAGGAAGCCGAATCTGCCCGCGCGCGGCAAAGGCGATCTTTAATCCCTGGGCGACGATCGTCTGGGCTTCCTCCTGGGAGATACCGCCGGCCGTTGGCGTTGGCACCAGCGAATCTCGCGGCGCGTACCGGTTATTGCCGGTGCCGTCGTCAAGCACCCAGGCATTCAGACCGGGATAATCGACTCCGCCGTCGGGGCGCACACCCGACGCGGTGCTGCCAAAAATGGCCCCATCCCGCCGCCCGCCAGGCGTGTAGCCCGCCACAGCAATATAGTTGGCGGCGTTCACGGCTTGTGACGCCGTGCTCTTGATGCTGTTGCCGTCCACGTCGGCGAATCGCAGCAGCTTGCCGTTGACGGTAATACGATTGGCGATGGCGCTCGGCGGCGTGTAGCCCTGGGACGCGGCCATGGCCACCAGCTCGTCGAGATTGCTGTCATAGTTATCGATGTCCAGGTCGAGGCCATAGATGCCGTCGAACATTACCCCCACGCCGCCGACCACCTGCCCGTTGATGTAAAGCGGCAAGCCGCCCGGGTCGGCGGAAAGTCCGAGAGGCGAACGCCGTGGTCCGCCGCCGGACACCTCACCCGCCGCCGTAATATCCGAACAAGGGAGCTGACTGAACTGCACGCCGAACAGCGGCCCGCCGGGCGCGCCGAGTTCGCCGGGATTGAAATTCTCCTGCACGATCTGGCTGGCGGTTCGCGTCGAGAAGGCATTACCGGCCGATGACAGATAGGCGCCGGTGATCGCCTTGGCGATGGCACCGAAAGCCGCCGGAAGCTGCAGGCCTTCGAGACCGTTGCCGCTGGCGATGCCACGGCCCGAGCTGATGGTCATGACCGGCGGATGGTTTGGATCGATCAGGTAAACACCGAGCACGTTTCCGACCCGGTCCACAACCGCGATAGCGCCATTGCCGGCGCCCTGGGCAGCCGCCTCGGCCGCCGCCCGACCGACAATGCGATCCACATCGGTAACGCTGAGATTCTGCGCACGGGCAGGAGGCATCATAGCCTGAAGAAGCAACGCGATCAGGATAGCGCTCACAAGACCACGGCTTCGCACCCTGCGGAACAGGCGGGATCGTGTCATCGCGCCTGCTCCTCCTGCTCTTTGTGAATAGCTTCCTCGTGGTTATCCCAGCGCCCGGTCTCAGCTGCGTTCGTGCCGGATGGATGCATGGCTCGCAGGTCGCTACGATGGAAGCGATGACAGGTGATGCAGGTGGACGGAACCCGGTCATTCGATTTCTCGCCACCGTGGCATGACTGACAGACGGCGACACCTGGAATCAAAACGTCGGACGCGGACATCGAATTTTTCGAGCTGTGACAGGTCGAACACGCAACATCACGGTGCTTGGCGTGGGTAAATTCGGCCTTCGGCAGATAGCGAGGAGACATTTCGACCGGCTTCACATCCCACGGCAGAGTGTCTGCCGGATCTGGTTTGGCGCTGTTGGCGGGACCACCGGATTCGGTCAAGACATGGCAGTCGCTGCACAGGCCCTTGCCGAACCGGCCGTTGATGACAGCCTCGCTCTTGGTCGCGGCCCAACGGGCGACGATCTGTTTCTGCGGTTCTGTGAGTGTGGTGCCGGGACGACGGCGCACAAGATCGGGCGCGGTCGGCTCACTATATCCTCCACGCATCGCCACTGCGTCATAGATGTCGCGGACCTGCTTGAACACATCCTGAACATTGCCATGCATGAGTTCGCGATCCGGGACCAGAGCATCGAACTTAAGTTGATGGCACCCGTGGCAATTCTTCTCAAAGGTCGGCGTCTTCATGGAAAAGCCGTCCGCGGTCGGCGTGTGGCAATCCTCGCATTGCAAGTTGACGATGCCGCGTACCGGGTCGCGCACGCCAGCCGACCGAAGGTGGCGGGCATGAGGAAAGATGAGGCCGTTGTTCTCCGTCGGCGGCGGCACGTCGCCGATCGCCCGGCTTCGGTCCATGAGATGTAAGGCGGTGTCCGTCACCACGGTCGGCCGGAATTGCGGATGATCCGTGCCAAAATCGGACGCATCGCGAAGCTCGGTGTGTCCGGTTTTCTCCACCAACGTCCGGTGACAGGAGATGCAGAAGGCTTGATCATTCAACGTGATCGATATCTCGCCACGGTGTTCTTTGTGGCAATCCGCGCAAGAAGTGCCGGTGAACGCCGCATATGGAAAACGAGAACCCATGGCGTGTTGCTGAATGCCGTCGTGACAATTGAGACATGCCCCATCCCGAACCGGGATAAAGGGTATCTGGTGACAGGTTTCGCACGCCACGCCGAAAAACTTGTGGGACGACGATATGGCGCCACTTGTCCATATCCTCGTCGGCGAGGCGGGGGGCTGTTTATGAAGCGCGGTAAGACCGTGAACATCCACGGCCTGGTAAAACAAATTGAGGGCAAACGGTGCGGCAAACAAAAGAAGCGCCACCGCGAGCGCGAAAATCCAACACCAGGTCCGCAATGGAAGCCCGATGCGGGTGATGTGGATACGCGACCGCTCGACGAGATCAATCAGATCGTCGCCCAGCGGCTGCACCATTTCCACCGCCAAGACGCAGTCGTAAGAGGCCGGAGCAGCGTCGTCGGAACGAACCTCCGACCCGACCTCCTCGCGTTTTATCTCATAAGGACCGATCTGAAGAATATCGCCCAGCGCAAACCTGCCGCCGGTGATAAGATTGCCGTTGATTCGCACATCGGCATTCGGCAAGGCGTTGACATAAAGGTCACCGCCACGCAGGACCAACTCCGCGTGGTGCAGCAAAACGCGCGGATCGGGCAAATGAATCGCACAATCGTTGCCGCGTCCCGCGACCAGCGCTTCACTTTCCGCGGTCTGCTCGCGAACCGCGAAACCGCCGCGGCTTTTGCGTGTGATATGTCGGATGAGACTGCGCAACGGACTTACCAGTAATAAAACTCGGTTACCACGTGGGCAACCAAAGCCATCAGCGCCGCGATGGAAAACGGCACGTGTACATAAAGCCAGACACGCAAGACACAACGCAGTTGCACATCACGGCGGATGCGCTTGAGCATTTCCTCTTTGCGCACCAATCGCATCAACAACTGCCGACGTTTCGCATCCTGCTCGGACGTGCTTTCGAAGGACGATCGTTCCACGAACATGCGGGCGACAGTCGTCGGACAATGGGGGTCGAAGCCGCGCAGCTGATTTGCCAGGCTGCCGCCGACGATCGTGTCGCGGATCGCATTCAGAGCGAGCGTGTTTGTGGCATCGTCGAGACCCATGGCGAGCTGACGAATTTCCCGATCCAGGTCGGCGAGCTGCGCCAGCATGACTTCAGACGATAGACCACGCCGGTTCTCGGTGAGAAGTCGCGGATATCGCAGATAAAAGTAGACGCCGACCATGCCGCTGATGATCACGATCATCATCAACACATAGAGCACCGTATGAATATTCGCGCCAAAGCGGAACCCCGCGTGCAGAGTCGCCACGAAGGCCAAGGCTGTGCCCAGATAGACGTGAGCGGATAACCACTCCTGAGCCGACAGCCGGCCTGCACCGTACGTGCGTTTCTTGATGCCGAACCAGGCGAGCCACACCATGAGGCCGCCGGAAATTCCGCCTAAGGTATAGCCGAGCCAGGTTGCGCCGTTCGGCGGTCCGAGCGGCGTATGCAGCACATACGCCACCGCGCTCAAGGCAGCCAGCGCCAGCGCGACCTTCAGGTAACGCAGCTTGCCGTAGACTAGGATCGATTCATGCATGGCGCATCGCACCCGTACCCCATCGTTGCGTCCCTAGCCCAGCCGCGCGACAGACATGAAATCCTCGGGGCTGACACGGATTGCCGCACCCGTAGGACAAGCCCGCACGCAACTGGCGCCGCCAGGAATGCCCTTGCACATATCGCATTTCACCGCACGCTTGGTTTTCTCGCCGTGGCCATGGCCGTGGCCGTCACCATGACCATCGCCGTGTCCGCCATGACCGTTGGCACCGTAGCTCATGGCTTCGCCGGGTCCCGGCCCTCTCCCGAACAGCAGCCACTGGAACAAATTGAACTTCTCGTCCGGCGGATAGGCCATCTGGATGACGCCGTAAGGACAATTGCTCTGGCAATTGCCGCAGCCGATACAACTGTCGTCGATATAGACCTCGCCGCCGGGCGTGCGGTGAATGGCATTGGGCGGACAGTCGGCCATGCAATGCGGATGTTCGCAATGCCGGCACGACGTGGGCACGTGAATGGTGGCGAATGTCGGTCCGGCTTCGCGGTCGAGCCGCGAAATGCCGCCGTGAGTCTCGGCGCAAGCTTTCTCGCAGTTGTCGCAATGGATACATAGGGACTCGTCGATAAGAAGGACGTCCGTCCCCTCGCCCACGCCCTGAGCGATCAGAAACTCGATGATGCTGCCGGCCTCGGGCCGCTTTTGCATTTGCTCGTTATGCATGATGCGTTGGCGGAATTTGGCTTCCACGTCGGCTTTTAACTTGGGAGCGCGTTCGAGCAGCTGCTTGAAATGGTCGCCTTTGATGCGGATGGTCTCGGTGGTGTGGGCCGCTTTGATGGTCGCCGACCGCGGCGTATCCGAGAGCAGCGCCATCTCGCCGACATAATTTCCCGACGGCACATAGCTCAGCACGATATCCTTACCGCCGACGCGCATGGACACGGTACATGATCCGGACCGGATCAGGTGCATATCGTCGCCTGCGTCGCCCTGGGAAAAGATCGTGTCGCCCGCACGAAAGCGCTGAATTTCCGCGCCCTCGACGAGATCCTTCAGATCTTCGGCTGGCACCCCCGGTGCGAGGTGAGTCTGTACCTGCCGCATGATGGCGGTCTGGTCGAGGGTGCGCCGCACGCTGTCCACGGATTGAATGAGCTTGAGCATGGTACGCCGCGGCGTTTCGAACAGAACGCAGTCCGATGCCGCGACTACCGTCGCCGAACGGCGGCGGCCCGAGATCAGCCCCATCTCACCGAAGAACGCGCCCGGTCCGAGAATCACCATCTGGGTGGGATCGTTGGCGTTGATCTGAATGCCGACCTTGCCGCGCAAGATCGTGAAGAACGAACTGGTGTAGTCATTGCGCTTGAACACGATTTCGTTCGTGGACAGTACATGCACATCGGAATCGAGCATTGCTTCACGCAATTGCAAGGCATTGAGACTTGCCCATACGGGAATGGTGGCGCGGATTTCATCCAAGACCGCATCTA
>SCTM01000157.1 GCA_004297485.1 Rhodospirillaceae bacterium | reverse complement strand
GGGGCGGCGCTCCTTGGGCTTGTTCTTGTGCAACCACTCCCGGACTTCCTCGCGGAAGCGGCGATCTTCGGTCGACTCACGGTACTCCATAGGGCTCCCCGAGCAAATTCCTTCAGAACGGACGCGGCCTGCGCAAAGTGCACGCCACCCGATGATACGTTAACACGCCACGTCCGGCATATGCCTTCAACCGGGCGTAAACAACCGCTTACCGAACAGAGTGGCGGAGAAATCCGCATCGCCGCGCTTGCCGGGCTCAAACTTTTGCCCAAACACGCCCCGGTTCCAGTCGCAGGAATCGTCCCAAATCCGCCACCAGTCCATGACGCACTTGCGATCCGCGATTCGCCACTCACCATTGCGTTTTTCCATGCGGTCCAGATACCGGCCGTCCATGGTGATGTCGTTTGAAGTACCGTCTTTGCGGCGCAGCCGTTCATAGGCGTGGAAATAGCACTGAACGCGCGCCTCATTGCCATCGATGCGAATGAGGATATTGCTGATGGCATGCATCGTCTGGTCGCGCGTTTTCAGGATCGGGATACAAAAATCGACAAATGCTTCCGCATTTCCTTTCCAGAAAATGTGGTCGTCGGTCGCGTCCGGCCAATAGACGGTGCGCAGCAGATCCGCATCGCAGCGGTCGACCGCATGGCAATAGCGTACCAGGACGTCCTCAATCGCCACGCGGTCCAGCAACAGCTGGAGCCCCGCGGCGTTGTTCACTGTCGAATTCATGGCCAGTCTCCTCAAAAAAATTCATCGGCCTTGCCCGTCGCAGGCAACGTGCCCGCGCCAGCTACCTGCATACGCGGCATTTCGCAGCACAGCACCGGCCCGGCAGCCTAGCAAGGCTCTGCTGCCACGTTTAGCAACCTGACCGCGTCTTGAGCGGCGTGTGTGGACGAATGTCCGACGATAAACGTTTCGCGGGCTTCCCTAGATGGCGGAAAGCTCCATCTCAATGGGCCCCTGAACGATGCCGAGATCGTCTTCGTTCGTCATGCTGATACCCAGCACCGCCGTCTTCACGCCAAACAGCGGTCGAACCGCACCTCGGTCACCTCGCCATCCACACGCTTGCCACTGGTGCCTTCAGGGTCACAGGTTATAGAGGTTTGCGGCGTTACCGCCGAGCACCTTCTTTGCTTTTTCGTGGCCGATGGTGTCGTAGACGCTCTTGGCGACTTCACCGGCGAAGCCATAGACGCTTTCCGGATGCGGGAAATCAAGCGACCACATGACGTTGTCCGCGCCAATACGGTCAATCAGCTCCATGCCAATGGGATCGTCCATGAAGGTCGCCAGGCATTGCTTCTTCCAGTAGTAGCTCGGCATGTGCGAAAGCTGCGGCCGCAGGATCGTGTAGTAAGCACGGAAAATCTTGTCCATCGAATACAATGCGTCGGCGACCCAGCCCACCCCGCCCTCGGCGAAAACGACCTTGAGCGTGGGATGACGCTCGAAAACACCCGAGAAGATCAACTGCCCAAGCAGCGGCCGGAACGGCGACAGGTTCCGCGTCAGGTTCGCACCCAACGAGCCATAACCGTGAAACTCCTGGAATGCCGTCACGTGGAATGAAAGCGGGATGCCTGACTCCGCGACCGCGGCCCAGACCGGATCCATCTCGCGGCTGTTGTAACGAATGCCCTTCGGGTAGGACGGCATCATCACCGCCCGGTAGCCCAGCTGCTTCAGCTTCTGCATCTGATCGCGCGCGGTTTCAGGCTTTAAGAAGCTGGGCAGCATGGCAACGCCCACCAGCCGCTTCGATGCCGGACCGGTGTATTCGATCAGCCACTCGTTGTAGACATCCGCGCAGGCCGCATACAGTTCCGGGTCCTCGCCGATGATGGCGTTCAGAGACTGCAGCTGCCCGTGGTACAGAACCGAGCCTTCGATGCCCTCGGAGTCCATGGCACGCAACCGCTCGCCGATGTCCCAGAAACCCGGGCATTCATGGCCGATCGAGCCGATGCCGGGAGGGGCAAACGAGCGGCCCTTGTACTCCATCACAATCAGACCGGTGTTCTTATCCCGGTAGAACTTCGGCGCACGATCCTGGAACTTGGCCGGGAGGCGTTCCTCCCACAAATGGTCCATCTCCAGATTGTGATCATCCGCCGAGATCATCCGGATGTCCGCAGGCGGACGCCAGCTGTTGGCGGGAACCTTCCGTTCAACAGGTACCGGGATTAGGTCGAATTCAATAGCGCCCATGGCGAACTCCTCTG
>SCTM01000015.1 GCA_004297485.1 Rhodospirillaceae bacterium | reverse complement strand
GAGTTCGGCGGCGGTTTTGACGACATCGGTGTCGGCGCTTCCGCTCATCATGATAAAGCAGGTATCGGGGCGGGTTGAGGGAATCATGCCTGTGCGCAAGGCCTTCAACAGCTGGAGGCCGTTGCCGTGAGGCATCTGGAAATCCGACAGGGTGCAGTCGATGGGCCGCTGCGCTTTTGCCAGCTTGGCAATGGCGTCCGAGCCGCTCTTGGCGCATACGATCCGCGACGCGCCGAGGGAACGTAGGATCGACTCCACCAACGCCAAACTGTCGTTGTCATCATCGACAATAAGGAAGCTCAGTCCCCGAATGTCCTTATCCACCATGGCCGTGCACCTGATTTCGTTGTGTTCCCACCCGTTTGTTGCCCATGGGTCGTTCTGGCGGGCACCTGGGCTTTGGGGGAATTCTAGGAGGCAAATCCTTTACGAAACCTAACCAGCGGGGCGGCCGTCAGGTCCTCAGGAGATATTCGCCTGCCGGTTGGGACAGGAACGCACTGTTTAACGCCATGGCGCCCGACAATCTGAATGACTTTAAGGGATGGACGCCTTCTGGGCCGTTCCTCGGAAAGGCCGCGAATCTTCAGGATTCCGGCATCGAAGTGGCGGGGGCGAGCGGCCCCTATAGGCGACCGGCCGACGGCAAACAGAGGCGGTGCCTGATGAAAGAGGACGGCGGGGCTACCCGTACTGCGCGGGATTGCCCCTCTGCTGAGGCGACCGGCGTTTTCGCCGATACCCGAAGCTGCGGCGGGACGGTGTCTATGGGTGTGCCTTGTCATTGTTTCCCCGATAAATCATTTTCCCCATCTGCCACACTTCAACCGCATCATGCGGTGTTATTGCGAGGTGTAACTCGGCGACCGCCACCGCCTCGGCTTCATTGGAATACTCGCCGTCCGTCAGATCGATGATCTTGTCGCTTTTGTCCAAATAGTAGAAACGATAGGGCATGCCGACCTCCGACGCGTACTCTAGCGGTGTCGTCTTTGAATATCGCTCGGGTGAAATCCGTATTTACGGGTCAGGTATTTACCTGTCCCGATGCGCGAGGCCCGTCTTGTCCCTACGGCGGAAACGGCTCATCCTTCCGCGTCCCTCATTGCCCGTGGGTCATTGCTCTTGGGACCATTGCCGTCGGGAGAGATTCGGTTGAACAGTTCCAGCCGCCAGGACGCCGAACTCATCGACCTGAAAAAGCGCGGGGCCGAGATGAGACGGAAGACTCAGCCCAAGCCCGATCCCAGCGAAGAAGGACGGCGCACACGGATGCAGGTCGCCGGCCTGGTCGTCACGATCGTGCTGGTGGCGGCGGGTTGGCTATTGGTGCAGGGGCTCGGCAAAAACGCGGTTATCGAGGATTGTCTCATGTCCGGGCGCCGCAATTGCATGCCCATCGAGGAGCCCACGCCAGCAGTCACCCAAGGTCAATGGTCGCGGTGATTGTCGTCACCATCATGACCATGGTGCTCCTGGTGTTGCTCGTGTTGCTGTTGCTCCGGACGAGGCGAGGGGCCCCGCTCCTCGTGTGCCGGAGCGGCTTGGCGTTCGGGTCCCGCCCGTCGGTTGTCCTGATGCTCCGCCCAGGATTGTGACGAAGGCGCCTGACGACGGTTCTGTTGGACCTGCTCACGCGACTGATCCGCAGGGCGTCCGCGGCCATTATCATCATGAAAGCGGCCATCATCATGTCCATGAGGGCGCTCTGGTCTGGGTCCCCAATTGTCCCGGTGATGCTCGAATGAATAGCTCTCCCAGCGTCCGCGGTCGGAATAGAACGGACGGCCACGATAATACCTATCCCAATAGGCATCGAAGCTGAATGCGAGGATGCCGATCCCCAACATGGGTGCGATGTCGATGATGCCCTCGCGGCCGCCGTCGTAGTCGGCGACGAGGTTCTCGCCGGCCACCCAGCCGCGGTCTTCGTGGAAGCTCACGTCGCACCAGCTCCAATCGTCCAGGCATCCGTTGATGTAAACCCCGCGGCCGTCATGGATGATCCGGATGGTGGGATAGTCATAGTCCGGGCCGGCATGCATTTCGGTTGCCCCGACCACATACCCCGGCGCCGCATTTGCCGCTTGCGGCAGGAACAGCGCGGTACCAGCCATCAAAGCCGCGATGGTAAGGGATTTGCGAAACATGGTTCTCCTCCTCCAAACGTGATCGGCGCCGCGGCGTATGCCGCGTGATCGCCCGCATTCCTCATGAGTAACGCTTGTGACGGGAAATTGGCCTCATTCGCCCATTCCCGAGGATATGGCATCTGCACCTGAAGGTGGCCAGGAATCCAATGCCGCGCTCTCAGCTTAAACTTTTTGGAAACGCGCAACGCGTGCGGTGTTTGAGCGTTTGGTACACCAAAACGACTGGGGCGGGTTTTTCTGCGTAACCGAAGTGTAAGTGAGTGTAACCGCAGGTGTACGTTAGCAGATTTGCAATAATGCGCAGTTGATAATTTGGCCTATTGGGAAATAATCATCCCGCCACTCTGACGATGGAATGCCAGCGAACATATGGCCGTTGTACTGCACATAGGTCTTCCGAAAACCGGCAGTAGCTACCTCCAGGAGTGGCTCAGCTTAAATCGTGAAATTCTTTGGGCGGACGGCCTGCATGTCGTTTCCGCGGATGCCGCGCATCGCCTTGGAACCGAGGCGGCGGCAGGTGTCGCTGACACACAGCGGCGTGACGTGCGCCAAATCCAAAGCAGTTGCGCCTTTAGCGATGCGATCGGGGAGATTCAAGTTCCCGGCCGCAAGACGATCGTCGCATCCGAGTATCTTTCGATGGGCCGGCCGGAATGTCTGGCTGAAATTCTGGCGAGCGCGAAAGTCGTCGTGTCCGATGTCATCTGCTATTTGCGGCGACAGGACCATATCTGCGCCTCCGGTTACGCCCAGGCCGTCAAGGCTCTTGGCCACAGTGAGCGTATCGGCACGGCGCTGCATACGGATCGCTTGGACTGGCACCAGCTTTATGAGACCTGGCGGGACGCTTTTCCCCAGGCGACGCTGCACATCTATAACTACGACAAATGCCACGCCGAGGGGCGACTGCTGCGGTCGTACAAGGAAGCACTCGGCGCCGGCGGTCTTGCGACGCAAGATCTCGCCCAATACGTCAATCTCAGCCTGTCGGCCGAGATGACGGAAATCGCCCGCATGCTGAATGAGCGGGGCAAGCTGTTCGATCCGGACTGCCTCTTGAAAATTCAAAATGGCCGGCGCTTTGTGCCATTCGGCTTTTCGAAGAAAACGACCGCCGAGTTCGAGGAGCTTTTCATTGCCTCCAATCGGAAGCTGGCCGCGCGGTTTCCCCAAGAATTTTCCGACTATGCCCAGCCGGGCTGGCGTTCAAAGGGCGACGATCTGACCGACCAGATCAGCCCCGCAAGCATGGCCGAGATCCTCATGGAATACGTTCACCAGAGGTCGGCCGCTGCCTGAGCCTGTCGGCATCAGTGGCCCTGTCCAAGTCTACGGCTGGAAACGGGCGGTGCGACGGCCGCATCCAACATTGCCAACGCAATCATGTTCGTGCTTACCTTGTCATCGCGATTCACTGCCTCGCGCATGCTGATCCGACCGCGACAATAGTAGTCGTGCCGACGTGGGCGTGGGGGAGCCAAGGGGGGGGTTGCCGTTGCGCCTGAAAAACAAGGTCACCGTTATCACGGGGGCGGGCTCGGGCATGGGCAAGGCCACGGCGAAGCTATTTGCCGCCGAAGGCGCGAAAGTCATTTGCGCCGACATCAGCGGCAAACAAGACGCCGTCGCCGCTGAAATCGGTAATGCGGCGGTTCCCATTCACACGGATGTCGCCAATGAAGGTGACGTCCGAAAGATGATCGCCACCGCCGAGGACAAGTTCGGCCGGCTCGACATCCTTATCAACAATGCCGGTTTCGGCGGCCCCATGGCGCCGCTTCACGAGCAGACCGCCGAAAGCTGGGACCGGGTGCATTCGGTCAACATCAAGGGCGTGTTCTTCGGTATGAAATACGGCATCACGTCGATGCTGAAGACGGGCGGCGGTGCAGTCGTGAATATTTCGTCGGCCTCGGGCGTGGTCGGCTGGAAGCATCACAGCATCTATGGCGCGGCGAAGGCGGGCGTAAATCAGCTGACCAAGGCGGCCGCGCTCGACTACGCAGGCATGAATATTCGCGTGAACGCGGTGGTGCCTGGAACGATGTGGACCGGGCTTGTGAAGATGTCCGAGGAGTTTCCCGAACCGCCGCCGGGAACTTTCAGGCTACCCGGAATTCCCATGGACCGTTGGGGCCGGGCGATCGACATCGCCGCCGCCGCGCTGTTCCTGGCCAGCGACGAAGCCGCCTACGTCACCGGCGTCTTGCTGCCGGTGGACGGCGGCTACTGTATCGGCTTTTCCGGCATGGCCGCGGAAAACACCGGCGCGCCGAGCAGCTGATCTATCGGCAATCGTGGCCGATGAGGTCAGGCGGAACTTAAGTGCGCCGAACGGGGCTCCAAAAGAGCCCCAAGAGCCGTCGCCGCCATCGCTCGAAAGCGACAAACCGCAGAAGCCAACCGAAGCCCCACGAAACGCATTTCAGGGAGTTGAGAGATGGATCTGAAGAAGTATGGCCCCTGGGCGCTTGTCATCGGCGGGTCGGAAGGGGTGGGGGCGGCTTTTGCCCGCAAGCTGGCGGCCGGTGGTTTCAAGTTGGTGCTGATGGCGCGCAAGCCGGCGCCGTTGGAGGAATTGGCGGCGGAACTTCGTGCGGGCGGCGCTGAAGTGCGCGTTCTTTCCGCCGACCTCGCCAAGTCCAACGCGCTTGAAAAAGTGCGCGCCGTGACCGACGACGTCGAGATCGGACTTCTCGTCTACAATGCGGGCGCCAATAACACGCGTGGCAATTTCGTCGAGTTGCCGGCGGAGGTGACGGACTCCGTGATCGCGATCAATGTTCTCGGGCAGGCCGCCTTCGCCCGTCACTATGGCGCGCTCATGTGCGAAAGGCGTCGCGGCGGCATGATCCTGACGGGTTCACTGGGTGGATATTTGGGCTCGCCGACGCTTGCGGCCTATACCGGCGCCAAGGCGTTCAGCCGTATTTTCACCGAAGCGCTGTGGGCGGAATGCGCGGCGTTCAACGTGGATGTGCTTCACCTCAACATCGGCTTTACCGCCACGCCGGCCATGGCGCGGCTGGGGATCGACATTTCCGTCGCCGAAGAGCCCGCGAATGTCGCGCAGGAAGGCCTCGACAACATCGCTAACGGTCCCATCTGGATTGTGAGCACCAAGGGCAATATGGAGCGTGTTCGCAATCTGAGCGTGGCAGATGATCGCGCGGCGCTCGTGCGTGCCTTTGCGATCCCCCCGCGCGCAGACATGGCCAAGCACCAGACGCTTCAAAAAGAGCGGGCCGGCGGCGGTTGAACTAACCGTTCTCGAACCGGAGATTTGTGAGCCATGCCTTTGAGGTACCGGGAGACTGGCGCGATATCCCGGTCTGTCGGGATGGATGACCGAGCCGCGCTTGTTTCACAACCTGGCTAATGAACGGTGGTGCGTGGGGATTGGATGGCTTTGACGGTGTCCGCCACGAGTTTCCACATGGCCGCGGCTTCCCGGTCGCCGCATCGATAGTTGTCAATCGCGCGCTTGGCGACGGCGGGATAGCTCTGGTCGCCAAACTGCCGGATCATTTCCTCGGCGATTGGCACAATGTCAGCGAGACGGGGCATGTGGGCTTTATACCCCATTGCAACCAGCCTGCCTTTGAGTTGCGTCAACGCGCGGAACTGGGAGGCGCCAGGAAGAGGCCGCGCGGCGCGGCGCGAAACCCTGGGCGTGATGCCGGAAGACGGGCGATTGGCCGGAGGCCGGCCATCCGCGACCGCACCTCTGTTTGTCGCATAATGTATATTATGGGAAGTAAACCGGCGGTTCCGGCGCTTGGTTTTACGCGCTTGGTGCTTTTGTAACAGCCTTGTATTGTCGCCTCGCTACAACCACACCTAGGGGAAGATCAATGCACCGTTTTACCGTCGCTTTTGCCGTTCTCTCCGTCGCCCTGACGGGATGCCACAGCCTTGTGGACGTCCAAAGCGCCAAAGGCTCTTTTTGCGAACTCTACGCCCCGATTTATCCGGCCTCGACCGACAGTGAACAAACCAAGGCCCAGGTTGACCGGCTGAACCGTAAATTCGAGGTCGTGTGCGGCGGCGACAAAATCGCCGATTCAACTGCCAAGAAAGCCCCCTGATCCTATGCCTACGGATCAGTGATCTGCCTAGATCACTGATCCGAGACTATCTCGGCCGTCATGTACCTCGATCCCGCCGCCGCAAACACCCTCGCAAAAGCCTCCCCTGAGTCCCTAGACGCGCTTGCCGCAGTTCTGGAAGCCCAGGCCGCGCAAATGCGTGAGGCCGCAGCCCTGGCCCGCGCCAGAGTCACGGACGCGGCGAAGATGCGGGCCTATAGGACGGAATCAAAAATCAGGCTTTTGAAGATCGGCGCTCGGGTGGCTGTGCTGGCCCATCGGCATGGTGAGCCGGCGGCGGTGTCAGAGGTGGCCCGGCGCGAGGCAATGGCCCTTGAGCGGGTCCGGTGGGCCTTCTCCGCTTGGCGGAAGGAAAAGACGGCCAGAGCCGTAGCCCGTCGCGATCGAGAAATCTGCAATGCACGTGCCCGCGGCGAATTGGTGGCAGCGATCGCCGAGCGGCACAAGGTCACCGCCCGGCGTGTCCGCATGATCATCGCCGAGTATCATCGCCGCGCGCAGCGTTCCAACCACACGGCGTTGTTCGCATCGTTCGCGGATTGAACGTCCTCGGGCACAACGTCAGTGCTGTCCCGGTAGACCGGCTGGTACGTCCCGCAAAATGGCAGGGCGGGTGAACCGTGCCCGCACGCTGTCATCGTAAGCGCGATCACTGACGACACGATCATGGATCGCATCGGCAGCTTGAATGTCCGCGAGGGATTTTTCCGCTTCATTGCCTTCCGCCTTTTGACCGCCCAGGACGTAAACCAGACCGATGCCGCCGACCTTGAGCAACAGCCCAAGGAATGGCAGTAGGCTACTTAGAAGCGCCATCGGGAGCCGCCGGGGGCGGCGCCTTCTCTTGCATGATGCACAACACCACGGCCGCAATCAGGCCCGACAAGTTTGTATTGATGTCGGCGATGTTGGCGAAATTCAGGTGGGCTGTCTGCTCGACAAAAAGCAAGATGCCCGCGACTGTTGAACGTTCGCCCAGGCGCGCGAGTAAGTAGTTCATTGAAATTTTCCTTCCGCATGATGTTCAAGGTGACTGTTGAAGCGAGTTTCGAGCGCCTTCAACCCGCGCTGTAGCCAAGAAATGTTAATGCGGTTTGCCGTCGCACTGACAATGCCACTGACAACGCCGCCACCGACTGCGATTGCAAGTGCAACAATCCAATCCATCACCGCCAAGCCTTCCGTGTCACTAAAACAGCAACCATCATCAGCATGAGCATGACCAACAGTGATCGCTTGGCATCCGGTGCCGACATGCCAAGCGGCCCGATGCTGTATGAGCCGTTGACGTAAATGTCTTGAATGACGGGAGGGTCTTGCGGCGTGATGTTGATATGCCACACGCCCGCATTGTCTTTCCAGTAAGGCACCGTTCCGTTGTTTGGCGCGTCCGTAGCCATGGCACGATCACACCTTCACGAGCTGCGCAATTGCCCCACGATTGACCCACGCGATATATCCAACCCCGGCGATGATCGCCAATTTGGTTAGATCAGTGGTGACGGTTTCAGTCGCCTTAGCGGTGAACCACGCGCCGCCAGCGACCAATGGAATGAGAAGCAAGAGCGGCATGAAGTCACCCGATCAGAAAAGGTTTTTGATCTTGTCCAGCCACGTTACATTCGCTGCTGACTGTTTCTTCTGGTAAAAATGGTATCCGACCGCGACCACGGCCGCGACGATCAGAAGATGTTTTGTGCTCTTGGTCATGTCGTCACCCTACGCGATGTAAAAAGAATGATTGCCGATGTCGGCGGTTTTGATAGTTCCCGGCGCTGTTGCCCATGACGGCGCGCGAACAACCGAAGGCGCATAGTAATTCGTGGCTCCGCCGGTGATGTCCTGAAGAGTTCCCGCAACAGCTTGCGCCG
>SCTM01000156.1 GCA_004297485.1 Rhodospirillaceae bacterium | reverse complement strand
GCCAACGGTAAGGCCAATCGGGTACACCAGTTCCGGCGGAACATGGGCGGGCAATTCAAACGTCGGCGATACTTGGGGGGCTCCCATTTTCATTCTCCTCAATTTTGCAAGTCGTTCCGCGCCACGCGCTCTAGAACTGTGCTTCCGGCAGGTGAACGACCAGGCCATCCAGTTCATTGCTGACAGTGATTTGACAGCAGAGCCGGCTGCCAGGTCTTGTTTCGCTGGCGGCACATTCCAACATCTCGGTTTCCGCGCTCGAAGCCGGTGGGCCAACCCGCTCGGTCCAGGCGTCATCGACATAACAGTGGCAGGTCGCGCAGGCGAGGCCACCGCCACATTCGCCGACGATGCCTTCGATCATGTTGTTGACGGCGCCCCGCATGACGGAATCGCCGTTGGGCACTTCCACCCGGTGTTGGGTGCCGCTGTGCTCAATGTAGGTCACAAAAGCCATAACCCTCTCCTTGGTACATCCTATCAATATTGGCGAGAACATTGTTCTCTTGACGAGAACAGCGTTCTCATTTATGACGTATAGCACCCGGAGAAGCTCATGAGGAAGCACTTTGTTTCCGTTCGGCTGAGGATCCATGGCCCTTGCCTCCAAACCCGGCCGGTTAGCGGCCGCTGCTCATTCCGACGCGTCGGCGCGCCGGGAAAAACGCAAAGCCGATCGGGTGATTGAGGCCCGCTTTGACCAGATTCTCGAGCGCAGCCGCCTGATCGTCGACGCGGCTTACGAGCTGCTGGAAGAAGAGGGATTGGAGGGTTTGACGATCCGGGCGGTGCTCAAGAGAACCGGATTGTCCCGGCGCGCCTTTTATGAACGCTTCGCCGGCAAGGACGATCTGATGCTGGCTGTATTTGAACAGACCCTTCGGAGGGCTGCCGGCTATTACAGCGAGCGGTTCAAGACATTGCCTGACCCCATCGAACGATTGAAATACCTCGTCATCTGTATCGTCCTCGGTAAGAGCACGTTGGAGGAGGCGGATAGCGTGAAAAGTAATCGCCGTGGGGCGGCGATGAGCCGGGAGCACCTGCGGTTAGCGGAATCCCACCCGGATGACCTGCAAGCGGCCTTGAGACCACTGATTACATTAATTGCCCAGCAGCTGTCCGATGGCATGGAGGTCGGGCTGGTGCGGGACGATGTTCCCCAACGACTGGCTACTCTGGTCTACAACCTGGTTTCCACCACAATACATACGGAGTTGTTGGCGCAGGAAACCGTTGAGCCTGATCCGGTACGTCGGCTCCAGTTGGCGACCGATATTTGGGAATTTTGCCGGCGGGCGATTGCGGCATAGCCCGATCCAAAGGTCGGAACGGATGCCCCGTTGTGTGGCGGCAATGCCTAGGCGGCCGCGCCACCATCGCCATCACGGCTTAGGCGTGCCCCAGGCTCGAACGTGATCGGCAGGCTGCTAACGCCCCATGTTCCGGGAAACCGTCGCCATGTCACCTTTCCCGCCAATTTCGGTTTGACGATGCGCTGCGCCATCAGGTGTATGCCTTCTTCGATCTGCGCGCGGGCAAGATGCTGGCCCAGGCACATGTGCATGCCGCGTCCAAAGGCAATGTGATGGTTGACGTGGACTCGTTCGGGCTGGAACTTCATCGCGTCCGGAAATGCATTCGGATCGCGCCCGGAGATGCTGAGCGGCAATATGAGCATGACGTCTTTCGGAAACAACACGTCACGGTAGATGACTTCACTTGAGACCGTACGTGGGACGTTCGACGTGCTCGTGTGGCGAAGTATCTCCTCCACCACTTTACTGCAAAATGCGCGGTCCTCGCCGCAACGTGTCCACATCTCCGGGTGCTTCAGCATCATATGCATGATCAGCGTGGTCATATTCTTCGACGTATCGTATGCGGCGGCGAAGAGAAAGATCAGCAATTCACGCATCTCCACATCGCTCAGCCGTCCGGCGGCGTTGGCCGCGATCATTTCGTCGAGCAGTTCGCCTTCGTTCCGGCCGCCCCGTTTCTGACGCTCGATGACAAGCTTGTCGACGAAGTCCCAAAGCACTTGGTACGCCTCCTCCAACGCGGGCAACAGCGACGGGTCCATGCTGTAGCTGAGTCCCTGCGTCTCCAGCGACTTACGGATACTTTGCAGGGCGTCGGTGGAAGCGCCCATGAAGCCGAACATGACCGTGATCGGGAAGTTGGATGCGAACGCGGCAAAATCGAACGCACCCCTGGGTACCCATTCGTCGAGCAGGTTTGAAACGACCTCCCGCATCAACGATCGAAGCCGGTTAATACTACGAGGCGTGAAGGCGGCCGCGACACTGCCGCGGAGGCGCGCGTGCTCAGGCCCCGACTTCGCAATCATCATCTCTTCCATGAATCGACCCCAGGGTGTTCCTTTAGCGCCCATATGCGCGGTGATCGCGTCGGCCGAATTACGGAACTTGTCGTCCATAAGATAGAGATCTCTTATGGCGTGATATTCATGGACGAAATAGCCCACCGCGCACTTGGCCAACCATGGATGCTGGCGACGAGCCGCCTCCAAGTATGGCATTGGGTCCACGGCAAAATCAGGCTCGTCGAAGGGCATATACGGCAACGTCAGGTCTGTGACTGATTGCATGCTCGATTTCCTCTGCTCCGCCCCCGCAGCTCAGGAATTCGCGTGGACGGCGCTGGCCTTTAGGTGCGCGTTGGGTTCGAACGCGATCGGAAGGCTGCTAATTCCCCATACCCCAGGAAACCGTCGCCACGTCACCTCGCCGACCAGCCGCGGTTTGGTGATGCGCTGGGCCATCAGGTGTACGCCTTCGCCGATCTGCGCACGTGCGAGGTGTTGGCCAAGGCACATATGCATGCCGCGCCCGAATGCCATATGCCGATTCGCGCTTATGCGTTCCGGTTGGAACATCATGGGATCGGAAAATGCCGTTGGATCGCGCCCGGACATCGGCACGGCGAAGATGAGCATGCTGCCTGTTGGAAATCGAATGTCGCCATAAGACACGTCTTCCGCGAGCGTGCGGGGTATGCTGGTGGTGGCCGTGTGCCGGAACTGTTCCTCAACAACCTTATCGCAAAACACCTGGTCTTCGGCGCATCGCACCCAATGCTCCGGGTGTCGCAGCATCGAGTGCATGATCAGAGTGAGCGCATTTTTTGAGGTGTCAAATCCGGCAACGAACAGGAAGACCAGCATGTCACGTAGTTCCTGCTCGTTGAGTTGGCCCGCGGCCTTGGCCGCGATCATCACGTCAAGCAGGTCTTCCCCGCTGCTGCCCCGCGTTTGCCGCTCGATGACAAGCTGATCGGCGAAGCCCCAGGCTTGGTTGTACGCGGCCTCCAGCTCGGGCATCAATGAGCGGTCCATGGAGTAGGCAAGTCCCAGCGTCTCCAGCGCGTGCCGGAGGTTGGGAATGGCAGCCGGCGATGCACCGATGATCCGGCATAGGACCGTAATCGGAAAATACGAAGCGAATTCGGCGAAATTGAACGTGCCCTTGGGCGCCCACTCATCGAGCAGGCGTGAAACCACCTCCTGCATCAGCGGACGATACCGGTTGACGTTGCGTGGTGTGAAAGCGGCCGCGATGCTGCCGCGGAGTCGAGCGTGCTCCGGCCCCGACTTTGCGAGAACCATCTCCTGGATAAATTTGCCCCAGCGCGTTCCCTTCGCGCCCATGATCTCAATGATGTCGTCGCTCGATGCGCTCAATCTATCGTCCATGTACAGCAGGTCTTTAATGGCCTGGTAGCCATGAACCACGTAGCCCCCATTGCACTTTGCCAGCCACGGATGTTGCCGACGGGCAGCTTCGATATAAGGCATGGGATCCGCGGCGAAGGCGGGTTCCTCAATGGGCAAATGCGGTAACGCCAGATCTGTCACCGATTGCATCCTCGCCTCCTTTATTGATGCGTTCCGTTCGTCCCGCTCAGAATTGACTCTTGGGCATGCGCACCACGAGGCCGTTCAGGTTCTCGACGGCCCTGATTTGACATGAGAGGCGCTGACCTGGGCTCGGATCGTCGTGGAGTTCCAACATGGCTTCCTCCATGTCCGACGGTTTGCCCGTCCGTTCCCGCCAGGCCTCATCCACAAAAACACGGCAGGTTCCGCATGCACAGGCGCCGCCGCAGTCGGCCAGGATGCCGGGCACATTGTTTTTCACCGCGCCTTCCATGATCGAAAGCCCAGGCATCACGTCGATGACGTGTTCCGCGCCGCTGGCCTCGATGTACGTGATCTTTACCAACCAGGATTCCCTTTCATCGCGGCGGCGAGCAACGGCGTGATGCCATGCGTTAGACCAGCGATCGCGTTCTTACGGCCTGAGACGGTGATCAATGGCATTATGCTGAGCAGTCGCCCAGATTCAAGCGTGTTGTGGGAAAGGGCTGCGGACCTGGTGTTGCGACAACGGGGCGGTCGAGACGCTCAGGTCGATTTGACTTAGGAATACGCACGGCAGCATCGTCATCCGGTGAATCCGATGCGTCGGAACCAGCCCATGCCTAAAGCAGCGTGCCGCCGTCAACGAAGTGAACCTGACCGGTGACAAACCCCGCCGACTCCGAGGCGAGATATACGACCGCGGCGGCAACTTCAGACGGCTTGGCAAATTTGCGGGGCAGGGCGTTGTCGCGTTGGAATTTGTCTGAGAGCTCAGGTCGGCGTAACGCCGCAGATTGTGTGATAAGGCCCTCGGTCGGATGAAATCGGCTGCCACTGCTGGTGTCGCGCACCGGATCTTCCGGCAAGGTTCCATAGGGCGCGACGCAATTCACGGTGATGTTGTGTTCGCCAACCTCGCGGGCGAGCACACGGGTGAAGGCATGCACCGCGCCCTTGGTCGCTGAATAAACCGCGAGCATATAGTCGCCCACTTCGCCGGCAGTGGAGCCGATATTGATGATACGCCCGCTCTTACCTGTCACCATGTGCGGCAGCACGGCATGGGAACACAAAAGTGTGCTTTTTATATTGAGGTCGATATCGCCCTGCCAGGTGTCCGGGTCTGAGTCGGCGAAAAGGACCCAGGGGGTGGTATTGCCGCCGACGTTGTTGACCAGCACGTCCACTGTGCCGAAGCGCTTTATCACATCGGCGACCATGCCTTCGACCGCGCGTCGGTCGGTGACGTCCGTGGCGAGAAAAACCGCATTGGCGGCGCCACGTGCCTGTGCCTGCTTCGCGACTTCTTCACCTTGCTTGCGGTCGCGGCCAACGGCCACCAGCCGAACGCCTTCGGCGGCGAGAGCCAAGGCAATGGCGCGGCCTATGTTCGCGGTCGCGCCGGTGACGATGGCGACTTTGCCCGCAAGTCCGGTGTCCATGTGCCTAAGTTCCTTCCAGAAGCCGCGTCATGCTGTAGACCCGCCATCCCCATGCCGAGCTTCGTGCTTCAATACGTTCCGTTCTTCGCCACCGTGAGCGCCCGTTTCTGAAAATACCAGCGGCCGTCAATCTTGACGTAATCGTCATCATAGAACG
>SCTM01000155.1 GCA_004297485.1 Rhodospirillaceae bacterium | reverse complement strand
TAAGCAGAAAGTTCGAGCGTGTCACCGCGCGCGGCGAACGTGCCGCCGACGGAGAAAAAGCTCTGTGCATAGCGCGTTGCCGCCGTCTGCGCCTGTCGAATGGACGTGGGCGAAGGTGGAGCGGCCGGTTCCGCTGCGGTGGATGTCGATCCTGCGGGCGAAGCACTCGCCCCTGCGGTGTACGCCCGGACCGCTTGATATAACGCCGTCGTATCCGCCGCGTTGAGTTCCTGCGATGACGCCGACGTTCGCGAAGACGGCGTTCCCTGAAATGGCGCAGCTGTCTCCGGGGCGGTCTCGGCGCCGTCGGAAACGCGGCCAAATCCGGCCACCGTTGCCGCATCCAGAGCCGCACGAAAGCGCGAGCTGGAATATCCGGCTTGCTGCCGCGAGTCTTGCCCGCCGCTCCTTCGATCCGCGGTGCCCGTCGGCGACGCCGGCAGCGGCGCCACCGGGAGAACCGGCGCACCGCTTATCGGCGTCACTGTGGTCGGGTCGATGACCTGCATTGATCGTCCCCTGGCGTTTACTGTTTATAAAGGATTGGGGTCGGGCGCCGCAAGGGAATGCGCGCATTAGTTGAGTAATGTGCTTATTTCGGGCTCTGCGATAGAGGCAATATAGAGTGATGAGGCAATGCTTCGCGAAAGGGAGGGCAACGAATGACACAGGACGATACCGCGGCGGTCTACCGGCTCGTGACGCTCTACGCGCTCGGTGTCGACACCCAGCGCTGGGATCTGTTTGACGAAGTGTTCACCGAAGATGTGATCGCCGAGTTCGGCGATCTGACAAAGTTTTCGGGTCTCGCAAAGTTCAAAAACGACTTCGCCGCTTTTCATGCGCTGTTCGCGGCCACGCAGCACACTATGAGTAACTTCACGGTCGATTTTTACGGCGATACGGCGCAGGCCGTGACCTATGCCCACTGGCGTCTGATCCGCTACGGAGTTCCCGGCGGCGAAACCTGGGAAGGCCAAGGATGGTACGACGATAAAGTCATTCGAACTCCCGCCGGCTGGCGGATTCAGCACCGCATATGCAAGATCGTTTGGTGGGGCGGCAATCCGATGGTCAATCAGGCGTCGCCCGACGTAAGCTTCGATCTGCCGGTGACGTCGCTTCGCGCCAACGCCGATGCCGGTGCGTTCGGGTATCTGAAGGCGCGAAAGATGAAGTGAGTTTTGCAGGGGACGGGGGTTTCTGCCCCTTTGATGAAAATGGTCGGGGCGACAGGATTTGAACCTGCGACCCTCAGACCCCCAGTCTGATGCGCTACCAGGCTGCGCTACGCCCCGACCAAGCCCGCGGCGGCCGCAGGAAGTCCCCGGCCAAGCGAGCGGCGCGCACTATAGAGCATGTTCCGGAAAAGTTGGAACCGGTTTTCCGGTCGGAAAATGCTGCAAAATATTTGAACTAGAGCGTGTCGCGATTTAATTGAATCCAGGGATTCCCATTTTTGGGGGAATGTGATTCAAGCTGATTGCTGGGTATTGGAGGCCAGCAATCATGGCACGACCCCTATCTATGGATATT
>SCTM01000154.1 GCA_004297485.1 Rhodospirillaceae bacterium | reverse complement strand
TAACCGGCGATCAATTCCTGTTCGGCGACCAGATCACGCAGAAACTGCCCGGCGGGCCAGCCGCTTACCGTCCAGCGAAGCACATCGGCGCGAGATACCATACCGAGGACGTGAGCTTCATGATCGACGACCGGATAGCTCTTATGGCGCGCCAGCGCGTCTGGCGCCGTGAAGAAGGTGACAACCGCGCTCACCGCCGTATCGGCGGCGAGACGGTCAACCGGCGTCGCCATAATCTCCGAGACGCGCATTGTCTCGAATGGATCGACAACGTATTCACGCGTGACGTGATGACCTCGACGCGCCACTTTCTCGGTCAGAATCGATCGCCGGAGCAACAGCACCGTCGTGGCATGGGCCATCGTACAGGCGACGGCAAGCGGCAGGAGCGCGCCCAGATTATGGGTAAGCTCAACGGCGAACACGATTGCCGTCAGCGGCGACCGCATCGTACCCCCCATCATCGCCGCCATGCCAATGAGCGCCCAGCATCCAGGTTCCCCCACAGGCATCAATTCGCCGAAAAGCGCGCCGATCGCGCCTCCCATAATGAGCAGCGGAGCAAGGACGCCGCCGGACGTTCCCGACCCCAACGCGACCGACCAGATGACCGCCTTGACCAATGCAAGCCGCAGTATGGCGTCCGGCGCCATATTCCTATGGAGCAGCATGTCAATGACGTCGTACCCGACGCCGAGCGCATGGGGTTCGATGAGCCCGCCGACACCGATCACGACGCCGCCGAGCAGAGGCCACCACATCCAATGAAATGGCAGACGTTGGAACAAGTCCTCACTGGTATAAACCATCAACGTCAGCAGGCCGGAAGCGAGACCGGCCAAAATGCCGAGCCCGGCTGCAAACGTGAGGCCTAGCGGCGGCAAATCCATACTGGATGCCATTGGGAACAGTACGCCGGCACCCATGAGCCAGGGACGCCAGGCGGCTGCAACCACGGAAGCAATAGCAACCGGCACAAAGCTGCGCGGCTTCCACTCGAACAACAGCAACTCGACCGCCAGCAGCATCGCAGCGACTGGTGTCCCGAAGGTGGCACTCATGCCAGCTGCGGCACCAGCAACCAGGAGTGTCTTTCGCTCGGCATTAGAAAGATGGAAAAGCTGCGCGAACAGCGATCCGAAAGCGCCCCCGGTCATGATGATCGGACCTTCCGCGCCGAAGGGACCTCCGGTGCCGATGGAAATGGCGGATGATAGTGGTTTCAGAAGCGCAACTTTAGGCTGGATGCGACTGCGTCCGATCAGAATGGCTTCCATCGCCTCCGGAATGCCATGACCCCTAATTTTTTCCCAACCAAAGCGCGCCATGAGCCCAATGATCAGGCATCCTGCAACCGGGACCAGGACGGCCAGGAAACCAAGCCTACTACCAATGATCGAGACAGGCTCCACGCTGAACCGCCCGTAATAAGCAAGATTGGTGGCGAGGTTTATCAAATGTAACAATGCCCACGCGGCAGCGGCGCCGGCGGTGCCGACAACCAAGGCCATCGCGATCAGGAAGAAAAGGCGTCTGTCTGTGCTGAAATCGCGCAGCCGGTCGTGAGCCGTTCCACTGGAATCGCCACCAAGCTGCTGTAAGGAACGTTCTGATTCGTCGACTGATGTACTATTTTGCATGCGTATTAGAGCCTTAGCATATGAACAAGGGACGACCAGGATGAGGACACGCGCTCTTTATATCGTAATACGATATAATTTAAAGGGGCCATAAAATGGCTCGTCAACGGGTCAGCCGCGCGAGACCTAAGACTACCCGGAACGCGAAGGCCGGTCTGACGGCGACGGACTACAAACGTCTTGCGGAATTCCGCTATCTTCTGCGACGCTTTCTCGTCTTCAGTGAGTCTGCAGCGTTGGAAGCGGGCTTAAGCGCACAACAGCACCAGGCCCTGCTGGCAATAAAAGGCTTTGCCGATCACGAACATATCGGCGTCGGCGAATTAGCCGAACGTCTTGGAATTCGCCACCATAGCGCAGTAGGTCTGATTGACCGGTTGGTTGCCAATGGACTCGTTTGTCGACAGCCCAACGATGTTGACCGGCGGCAAGTACTAATCGCACTTACACCTAAGGCAGAGAGCCTTCTGGCCGGGCTTTCAATAACTCATCAGGACGAACTGAAACGGCTGGCGCCGCTTTTGCGGGTTCTGCTTGCTCATTTCGAGCAAGAACCATAAGGACGCGGAATGCACGCTTTGCCGGTCACGCGCCGGTGATTTCCCGGCCGGCCATCGGGTGAAGACGCCAGAATCCCCACAGGGCAATCAGCTCGAAGAGGCCGAGAATTGCGAACACGGGATGAAAATCCGTTTCCATGATTTTCGCATTACCGGATGCAAAGATCGTCAGCAGCCCCCCTGCCACGGCCACGCCAGCACCCATGGATAAGCGCTGGCCCACCGTGAAGATGCTTGTGCCCTTGCTTATGGTCTCGACCGTGAGGTCGGCATAGCTCAGCAAGCTCAGACTCAGAAACTGTATGGAGCGCATGAAACCAAACAGAAAAACATAACTTACCAACAGCCAATGAGAAGTCGCCGCGTGAAAGAGAATGAACCCCGGCAGCATGACCGCGAGGATCGCTGAATTCAGCACCAATACCCTGCGCAAGCCCCATATCCGTATGACCCGTGAGAAACCCACCCGCATGAAAAAGGCGCCGCTGGTGGAGACAAACATCAGAATGCCGGCGTGGAAAGGATCAAAGCCGAACCCCACCTGAAAAAGAAGCGGCAGAAGAAACGGCGAAGCACCAATGCCCATGCGGGCGACACTGCCCCAGAGGACCGAGATGGAAAAACTGGGAATCGAAAATAGCTTCAGATCCAGCGCGGGATTGGGATGGCCGCGCGCGTATTGGCGATAACCGAAAAACGCGGCCACCGATCCCGCGAACAAAACGATTTGCGCAGACACGGCGATGATATTCCGTCCCACGCATTCCAACCAGAATTGCGCCATGGCAAAGCCGGCGCCGACGATCACGAAACCTGGGAAATCGAACGGCGGCGGGCGACGGGCGGGAACCTCCTGGACCAATCGCAAGATCAAATGAATGCTTGCGATTCCGATCGGGATGTTGATCAGAAAAATCCAACGCCAGGAAAAATATTCCGTGATGAAACCGCCCACGACCGGCCCAGCCATCGGACCGATAAGAGCCGGCATGACCATGTAATTGGTCGCCTTAATATAATCGCTCTTCGGGAAGGAGCGCAGCAGAATCAACCGTGCCACCGGCGCCATCAGCGCGCCGGCCACGCCCTGCAGAATGCGCGTCGCCACCAGGAATTCGAGATTTGGCGACAACGCACATAAGGCCGAACTGACCGTGAAGGCCGCGATAGCGAAACAATACAGGCGGCGGCCGCCAAAGCGGTCGGCGAGCCATCCGCTGATCGGCGTAAACACCGCTAAACTCAGCAAATAGCTAGTGATCGCCAAACTGAGGTAAGTGGGACTGACCTCAAGACTGCGGGCCATCTGCGGCAGGGACGTGGCGATGATCGTGGAATCGAGCCCCTCCATGAAAAGACCGCCAGCGACGGTCAGGGGCATAATCACGGACCGCGGTGCGGGACGGACAGGCTCAGAGGAATCGGACATGGCTCCGGGAGTTTCACCGCTCGCGTGCCGAGACTCAAGGTCCCATCGCGGCAACACGTAACACGCCGTTTACAACCCAGGCGCGCTCGCCGCCGGAAAGTGCGTCGCGAGAAGCGTGCCGCATGCATCGATGCCTGCGACAAAGCCCTCCGTTCTGCGGCCCGCACCTACAGCAGCGACGAAATCATTGATGATGGATTGCCACACGTCCTCGCCGACACGAGCATGGACGTCGTGCGACGCGAGAATTTCCACATACCGTTCGGCTTGTGAGACAAAAAATAGTATGCCGTCGCGATGATCCTTGCGGGAGAGAACACGGGCCGCGAACTCCCGATGGGCCATATGTTTGGCCCGCATATGCTTGAAGTGCTTCGGTACCAACATGAGGCGGATCGGCAACCATTCGCATATAAGACTCAAGCCGACGAACGTCACCGCTTGAATGCCGAAGGCCATGCGAAGCGCGAAATGGGGCCATCCCAGGGCCACGATGCCGCCGGCAACGAGTGCAAGTACCGCGCTCCACACAATGGGAAACAACACGTAACGATCACTGACTGGGGTAACGACGAAAGCGAAGTGAGCGTGAGTCCGCCGTTCCACGGCAGCGATCGCCGCGCGAATTCTCTCATTCTCCTCATGCGTAAAATGTCTCACCCCGGTCACCAACTTCCTGACGCGCCGCCGCCACCGAACGAACCGCCGCCCCCGGAGAACCCGCCGCCTGAAAAACCGCCGCCGGATCCGCCACCCCACCCGCCGCGCCCTAGACCACTGCCCATGAACAGAAGCGGCCAGAATAGTCCGCGGCCGAAAAAGAAAAGAAGGAAGATGATAACAAAGATGGCCGACAGGGGATCGTCGGTTTTCTGCCGTCCGGCGTCTTCGGGACTTGCTTCCGGTATGGCAACGGCCTGACCGGTGATCACCTGAAGGATCCCGGCTGTGCCCGCGAGGATACCGGCGTCAAAATCACCGCCACGAAAGCGTGGCACGATCAGGTTTTCGATGATGATCTTGCTCTGGGCATCGGTCAGTTGGCCTTCAAGCCCATAGCCCACTTCGATACGCACCTTACGTTCAAGGGGTGCGACGATCAGAATAGCGCCATTGTTCTGACCCTTCTGACCGATCCCCCAATGGCGACCGAGTTGATAACCGTAGTCCTCAATCGTCGTGCCCTGAAGGGATTTAACCGTAGCGACGACAATTTGATTGCCCGTACGCTGCTCAGCCTCGGCGGACATCTCCGTGATTTTTTGCTGCGTTTCCGCCGACAGAATGCCCGCCTGGTCCACCACCCGGCCGGTGAGGGCCGGAAAACTTAGCTCCGCCCTCGCGCTGCCAGCGGTCCACAGCAGACACAGCAACGTGCCGATCAAGACGTGCCACGAGATTGGTGCGCGCGGCGTCGCCCCCATCAGAATTTAACCTGCGGGGTTTGCTGCGCCTGGTCGGTGATGGTGAAAGTCTCCTTCACCTTGGCGTCAGGATAGAGCCAAGCCGCGATCCACCGGCTCGGGATAGTGCGCAGCGTCGTATTGTAGGTCTGCACCGTGTCGATATAGTCACGCCGCGCCACGGTGATGCGGTTCTCGGTCCCCTCCAGCTGAGACTGGAGGGCCAGAAAATTCTGGTTGGACTTGAGGTCGGGATACTGCTCGCTGACCGCCAGCAGACGGCCGAGCGCGCCACCGACGGCCGCCTGATTTTGCTCGAACTGGTGGAATGCCTGAGGGTTCGAAATCACATCTGCCGGAATCGTCATCTGCGTCGCCTTGGCGCGCGCTTCGATCACGTCGGTGAGTACCTTATCCTCCTGATGGGCGTAGCCCTTCACCGTTTCGACGAGATTCGGGATGAGATCGGAGCGTCGCTGATATTGGTTCAACACCTCGCTCCACGCCGCTTTCACGGCTTCGTCCTGACGTGGCACGGCGTTGACGTCGCAGGCGGCAAGGCCGACCAACATCAGAAGAAACGCACCGACGCGCACCGTCGAACGAATGAGCCCATGGGACATGGTCGATTTTCCTTCTTCCCGCGAAATGTCAAATGCCGGGGTCATGTAGTACCACATTTTACACACCGCAATGCCGCAGCTCGCAATTATTATGGCAGCGGCACCCGCCCCCTACTCCGTACATTCCACCGCAATGGTGTATTTCATCCCGCCCTCCGCGACATCGGCAGCACCTTTTGGACCATCGCCAGGCGCGGCCTCATAGGTTATGCGATGCGCATCGAGGAATTCGCGTAAGGTCCCGACGCTGGTCGCGAAATTGATATTCTGCGGAATATCACTGGTCATTTTCGTGAGTTCATTAGGGATTAGCGCGGCGTCAACCACACCGATGACGGTCCCGCCGGGACCCAGCAATGGGCCACCGCTGTTTCCGTGCTGCACCGGCGCCGTAATCTGCATGAACCGCGAATCGTCATGCAATCCGGTGAGCGCGGCAATCACGCCGGTGGTCACGGTCGCGCCCGACCGCAACGCGCTGGAATACGGAAAGCCGACGGTCACAACGGGATCTCCGGGCCGGCCGGCCGCGCCATCCTTCAACCGGCCGAAAATCGGCGATTTGTCGGCCGCTTTTAGAACGGCGAGGTCCGTCTGGCTATCGACGGCGACCCTTTGCAAAATTCCGGCTTTCGGCGATTGCACTGTTTTACATGTGCTGACCACATGCGCGGCAGTAACGAGATAGCCGTCGCCATTTATAAAGAAGGCCGATCCCGTACTCATCGTCCCCGGCATCCCGGCTTGCAGCGGAGCCCCGGCGGAAGGGGCACGGTCCGCTGCTCCGGTGTCCGCCAGCCCTTCACATTGTTTGAACTGCGAGGCGCGACACTTCTGAGCCATGTCGTGTTCTTGCTGCACCTGTGCCGGAGTCAAATTGGCAAGAATGCGATCGCGATTGGCGACCGCTTTCGCGGCGTCATCCGCGGAGAGGACACCGGCCGCCAGATCGAAATACATGGCCGCGATCACATAGTCGCGCGGCACGACCTCACCGTTTATGAAGGCCGCGGCGATGTTGTAAAACCCGCGCCCATAGCCCTGCGCGGCCGCCAGCCGGAACCATTTCAGGGATTCCTTCGGGTCCTGGGCGATGCCCTGACCGTTCCCATACTTTGCCCCGAGATTATATTGCGCCACCGGGTTGCCCTGTTCGGCGGACTTACGAAACCATTTAACCGCTTCAGCATAGTCTTGGGGAACGCCGTTACCGGTATCATACATAACGCCGAGGTCGTTCTGGGCAGTGGCATTGCCTTGCGCGGCGAGCGGCATGAGCAGGCGCATAGCGGGCGGGAGATCAGCCTTCTGTGCCGCACCACGGTTTTCATCGGCATACACGGAAGCCGGAAAAAGGAACCATGCAAGCAGGCAAAATCCAACCGTACGAAACATGGCTTTCTCTCCGCCCGCGACGACCGCCGAGAGCTTACCGCCGAAAAAAAAGCCCCGCACGCCAATTCAGCGCGCGGGGCTGCCTGTCTTCAGCAGGCGAATAGCTTGGACCTTTAGCTGGCCTGATCCATAGCCCCGGTCTCCATGGCCTTCGACAGGAGCATGTAGAGCTTGCCCATGTCGGAGGTCGAGAAGGTCGTGGTCAGAACTTCTGCCCTGTCGGTGGCGCGCGCGTGCTTCACCAGCGCCGAATATTCCTTCAGATAGCGCATGACATAAGACCGGAACTTCTCATCGGTCTGATACTTGCGCTGGATCGCCTCAAATTTCTGACGGCTGAGAGTCTTTGTGATGTGGCGCAGGAAGACGCCTTGGTCGCCTTTGTAATAGCGTTTCCACAATTCTTCCTCGACGGAAGGTTGGAAGATCCGGGCGATGTCCACGGCCAGACTGTGGAGTTGCTCGATGACATAGGTCGTATGCTCAAGGAACTTGCCCGTGTGGGCGCGGTCATGAGCTTCGTCCAGCTGCTTGGCGGTCTCGGCGGCCTTGGCGGCAGTGGAAATCAACTGATCGACCTGACGGCCGAAGGTCTGGCCGGCACGGCCGGTTTGTTCGGTGATGCCGTTCGAGGCCTCAACTAGGCTTTCGGCGTGCTTGCGCAAGGTCTTCAGCACCACCTCGACCCGGTTGACGGCTTCGTCCGCCGACTTGCCCAGATTCTGAAGCTGGAGGCGGAAGGCCTCGCCGGAACCGCGCACGCCGGAGCCGATCTTATCGGATGTCTCAGCGAACTCGCCCAAGGACTGGCGCATCTTGTCGCCGGCAACGGTGACCTGCGCGGCGCCGCGATTGGTGGAGTCCTCGAAGTCGAGCATGAGTTTCTGCAACGAGTCGCGGAATCCATTAAGACGGAGCTGAGCGTCGTCGGCATTACCGTTGACGGCTTCGGCGCGCTGGCGCAGCTGATCGCCCACCATGGCCATGGTTTCGGTGGCGCGCAGGGCGGCTTTATCGATGGACCCGGCCTGGGTATTGAAGGACTCGGAAGCCTCCTTTAGGCGGGCATTGGCGGCGTCGGTAGCCGCGCGCAAGGAGTCCTTGCATGCATCGACCGTATTGAGCACGCCTTGCATGTCCTTGGCGACCTGGCTGGCGGCGCTGGAGAACGACGACACTTCGTTGCCGATCTCGCGGCTGACGTCCTTGGTCTTGGCAACGGAATGAGACACGGTGTCCGTGACCTGGCGCGCGGTCATTTCGAGAGATTCGCGGATCGATTCCAGTTCCTTGGTCACCCGCGCCGAAAGCTGCATCATCTCCGAAGAGTTCTGGCTCAGGATGTCCGACATGGAACGGACGTGGGCGAGCACCTGCTCGGAGGTCGTGCCCATCTGCCGCGCCTGCTGGGCGAGCGCGGTCTCGCTGAGCTTGACATGGGTCGTGAGTGTGTTGGCGGCGCTTTCCAGTTCGTCGTTCTGGCGACGCAGGGAGTCGCGGATGGAGTCAGCTTGCGCGGCGGCGCGATTGGCGGAATTGGCCAGCTGCTCGGCATGTTCGCGGACCCTCGCCCCCACGGTGTCGATTTTCTGGATCACCGTGTCGGAAATCTGGCCCATGGCTTCGGCGCGGCCGATAGCCACGTTGGAAGCCTTTTCGAGATCGACCGTGGCGCGCTCAAATTTTTCCGTGACGGTGCGAGAGCGCAGACCGAATTCATCGGCCGAGGCGGAGAGACGATTCTCGACGCGGGTGGCAGCGTCACCCACGGCTTCTGCTTGTCGTTTGACCATGTTCTCAACCAACCGGAGCTTGGCTACGGCACCGTCGGAGGCAGCGCCAAGTTCCTTGGTTTGAATGGCCAGCGCTTCCTCGACGATACGAACGCGACTGAGGACGCGCTCCATGACTTGATCCAGATTGGCAGTCTGCTGGCCTAGCCGGGTGTTGACCTTGGCCGCCTGATCTTCGATGCGATCGCTGGCGGCGGCAAGTTCGGCGCGCTGTTTGTCGAACAGGGCTTCAAGGCTATGGGCCTTGCCCGTGAGACTCTCGGCGATTTCGGTCGTGACGGCATCGGCCTGACGGGCGGCTTCCTCAACCGCCGCTGTGTTGGCGGCAACCGCGCGTCCCATTTCATCGGCATAGCTTTTGGCTGTTTCGCCGGCCTTGGCGAGCGCGCGCTCCTGCTCCGCCAACTGCTGGGCAATGGCCGCACTCATGCCACGGGCACGTTCCGTCGCCGTCGAAAGGCTCGTGACGTGGCCGGCGAGGGTCTGGCCCATGCCGTTGACCTCGCCAAGGGTCTTCTGGCTCGCAGTCCGGATGAATTCGTGCTGACGCCGTAAGGCGTCTTCGATCTTGAGATTCACGTCGGCGGCGGAATCGATCACGGCCTTAAGCCGGCCGACTTGATCGGTCACCGCGGCGGCGGAGGATGCGGCACCGGATTCCAACGCACCCGTGACGGTCGAAAGCTTATCGATATCGCGGACAAAGTTCGCCTGGAGCTTTTGCACTTGCTTGGCGGCGTAGTCCGTCGCCTCGGTCAGGATACGCGCCTGTTCCTTGAGTGAATCGGTGATGATATGAACGCGTCCCGCGGCGTGATCCGACGGATAAGTGAGTTGGGCAAGATGCAACCTTAACGCTTCACCTTCCCGACGGAGTTGGCGCCCACGATCAAGATAGGCGATCAGCAGCCATAGGAAGGCGAGCGGCAAGAGGCACATGGCCATGAAGCTGCCGAACTGATCGGGCAGCAGCGCGAAGAGCTCGCGCCACCCGATGGTCGCCGTGATGTAGACGGCGAAAGCCAAAACCCATACCGCCGACAATACCGCACCGATGGTGACGGTCCGGCCGGACTCGGCCCACGATAAGGTCGGCAAGGGGCCTACGGGGACGTATTGCGGCGGCTCGGTTGGATATTCATTTGAATATTCGCCGGCCGGCATCGGATAGACGGGCGCCTTGGCGCCGAAGGGCGGACGCTTGATGCGCTTGGCACTCGAGGCCGGCGCACTCTGGGGCGGCACGGGGTCAAACTCCGCGGACTCCGTTTCGTCGTCGTGCCTGGTATCCTGATCCATGGCCGTCCCCAATATTGTGACGCACGCATGTCATCCCGTCTCGAGACCGGGACAACGCGCGGGCTACGGAGCCGGACACACCCGGCCCCACATC